>JBJTUF010000024.1:0-7725 GCA_046080565.1 Cuspidothrix sp.
AAAAAAGCAAATTGATAGCTTCTAAACCATTATGGAAAACATCACCATTCAAGTTGACCCAGAAATTGCTCAAGCATACCGAGAAGCAGAACCAGAAAAACAGCAAAAAATCCAAATGTTTTTGAAAGTAATGCTGCAAAAAGTAGTCAGTCAAAAATCACTCTTAGATATCATGGAAGAAGCGAGTCAACAAGCAATTGCTAACGGAATAACCCCAGAAATTTTAGAATCACTTCTCAATGATGACAACTAACCGATTCGTAATTGATACGAATGTAATTGTTAGTGCATTAATTTTCTCTAAATCTACGACAATGCAAGCTTTTAGAGCAGCAAAACAAAACGGATTAATTTTAATTTCAGCAGAAATTTTAGCAGAATTAATTGATGATCAAATAAAACATCCCGTAAATCCTTAAATCTTAAATATTCTGATTCTAACAATTAGTCAATATTTATTATGTTAACTCAGAATCGTGAGAAATAAAATTAAATCATGAAGAATAGCAGTAATAGCTGTAGCAGCCACAATATCCCTAAAATAGGATGAATAAAAAAACAGCCGCCCCCTAACGGAAGCGGCCATGATTTAAACTAGGAAAACTCGCAAAACTAAGAAAAGAGTTTAGTAATCGAAATCTCCGCCACCCATACCAGCGCCGGCAGCAGGAGCAGCATCTTTAGGTTCGGGTTTGTCAACAACAATACATTCAGTTGTCAACACCATACCAGCGATAGAAGCAGCGTTTTGTAGTGCAGAACGAGTTACTTTCGCAGGGTCAACAATACCAGCTTCCAACATATCTACAAATTCGTTGGTGGAAGCATTGAAACCAATGTTAAATTCTTTCTCTTTCACTCTTTCAGCAATTACAGCGCCGTTTTGACCAGCGTTTTCAGCAATTCTCTTCAGAGGAGCAGGTAAAGCGCGAGCGACGATTAAAGCACCTGTCAACTCTTCATCTTTAAGGTTGCCATTAGCCCAAGCTTCTAATTGAGGAGCTAGGTGAGCTAGGGTTGTACCACCACCGGGAACAATACCTTCTTCTACAGCAGCTTTGGTAGCGTTGATCGCATCTTCTAAGCGCAGTTTCTTGTCTTTCATTTCGGTTTCGGTAGCTGCACCAACTTTCACAACAGCTACACCACCGGACAATTTAGCCAAACGCTCTTGGAGTTTTTCTTTGTCGTAGGAAGATTCGGTTTCATCCATTTGACGACGGATTTGTTCGCAACGAGCTTTAACACCAGCTTCGTTACCTTCAGCTACAATTGTGGTGTTGTCCTTGGTGATAGTGATGCGGCGAGCTTTACCCAAGCCATCTAACTTGGTGTTTTCTAGCTTTAGACCAGCATCTTCGGTGACGACTTGACCACCAGTGAGAACGGCGATATCTTCTAACATGGCTTTGCGGCGATCGCCAAAACCAGGAGCTTTAACAGCAGCAACGTTCAATACACCGCGTAAACGGTTAACAACCAAGGTTGCTAAAGCTTCTTTTTCGATATCTTCGGCAATAATTACCAAAGGACGACCAGCGCGAGCTACTTGTTCGAGTACAGGAACTAAATCTTGTACTAAAGCAATTTTCTTGTCGGTTAACAAGATGTAAGGCTCATCGAAAACTGTTTCCATCCGCTCTGCATCAGTAGCAAAGTAAGGAGAGATATAGCCTTTCTCAAAGCGCATACCTTCGGTGATTTCTAATTCGGTGGTCATAGACTTCCCTTCTTCTAGGGAAATTACGCCTTCTTTACCCACCTTATCCATAGCTTGGGCAATCATGTTACCCACTTCTTCGTCGTTCCCAGCAGAAATAGATCCAACTTGAGCGATCGCCTTAGAATCTTCTACAGGACGAGCGTGTTCAGCAATCTTATCTACCAAGAAACCAGCAGCTTTATCAATACCGCGCTTGAGCAAAATTGCATTAGCACCAGCCGCAACGTTACGTAAGCCTTCTTTAACAATAGCGTGAGCTAAAACGGTAGCTGTGGTTGTACCATCACCAGCAGCATCATTAGTTTTAGAAGCAGCTTGACGAATTAGAGCTACACCAGTATTTTCGATGTGGTCTTCTAATTCAATTTCTTTAGCGATGGTAACACCATCATTAACAATTTGTGGTGCGCCGAATTTCTTTTCGAGAACTACGTTACGACCTTTAGGACCAAGGGTAACAGCTACAGCTTCAGCCAGAATATCAATACCACGCTCAAGAGCGCGACGGGCGTTTTCGTTGTAAATAATGCGCTTTGCCATAATAAGTCTAAATCCCGGTAGTAAATTAAATTTTTCTCGAATGCTAGTGAATGGTGAAAAGGTAATGATGAAAAGATATTTACCTATCACCTATCCCTAATTAGCTAACGATTGCTAAAATGTCTTTTTCAGAGAGAAGTACATACTCATCTGTACCCAGCTTGATATCAGTACCAGCGTACTTGGAGTACAACACCTTATCGCCAACATTAATGTCCATGGTTTGACGAGTACCATCATCATTGCGTTTGCCAGGACCAACAGCAGCGATTTCGCCTACTTGGGGTTTTTCCTGGGCATTATCGGGCAAATACAAACCGCCGGCGGTTTTTTCTTGGGGGGCGCTTACTTTCACGAAAACGCGATCGCCCAAAGGTTTAACGGTGGAAACGCTTAAAGATACAGCAGCCATACAAATTTTTTTGCTTTCTTAGCACTCTCGACTCATGAGTGCTAATTTAGCTTTATATCAGGTCTAATAGCAATTATGGCTTGGGTACGGGTTTCCGAACTTAAACCAGAGAGTCCATACTGTAAGTGCAAATATCCAATTATTTTAGTTGTCTGGGTCTGTTGCGTAGGTAATGAATATGTTGATATGGACAACTTTATTTGCAAAGTTGGGAAATTGTTATAGAACTGTAATCAGGGATCTACTCAATGATTAACAGCAGAGTGATCCACAAACAGTCATCTCATCCCTAAAACTACTAGGGAACAAAGAACAGGTGACAGTTCACAGGTGACATACAGTAGGGGCGAACAGCGGTTCACCCATACAGCAGTCAATAGTCAACTATCAACAGTCAACCAAAAACTTGCGTGTTTGCTGTTCTAGAACCATAATGGTAGTTTACCTAGATGGGATCTAGTATTGCCAATTAAATCCACCAAGTCGTCATTAGAGTAGGTCATCTCATCTAAGACCACCAAATTGGCAATTAGTATGGCGAAAAAAAATCTTGATTTTTCACCCATCCTTGGCCAAAAAATTCCCCGGTTGATTCTCAACCTCCGATGGAGGTTTTTCATCCGAAGGATAAGTAAAGCAGAAGTATACCAATGAAAGCGGCGGTGAATTTTGAGCTAGGGTCATCTTGAAAAAAAAGCCTTCTTGTCAATGGCAAGTAATGATAATTTAATCAGGGTTTTTTAACCTGCACCTTTCAAAGGGATATATAATAGCGCATTATAAAGACTACTGCTATACGTATCCTTACCAGACTTTTTCCATCCACCTACAAGTTTTTTTGAAACTTCGGGGGGTAAAAGTAAGTTAAGTGGGAAAAACAGACAACATCTGAAGTCATCCACCATAAAGGATAACTATATCAATACCTTAATGGATCGAAGCGCGACAAGTGCCACAGCTATGAAAGAACCCAGCATGAAAGACCACAAACGACTTCTACTTATTGATGATGACCCTAACCTGATCTTGCTGGTGAAGGATTATTTAGAGTTTCAAGGCTACGAAGTCATCACGGCGGAAAATGGAAGAGAAGCTCTAGAACTTCTAGAAACTGAAGTTCCAGATATGATCATCTGCGACGTGATGATGCCGGAAATGGACGGGTACACTTTTGTCGAACAAGTACGACAAACCGAACGTACCAGTTGGATTCCCGTTCTCTTCCTCTCAGCAAAAGGTCAAAGTGCAGACCGAGTTAAGGGTTTAAATAAAGGCGCTGACGTATATATGGTCAAGCCTTTTGAACCCGAAGAACTCGTAGCACAGGTAGAATCTTCATTGAAACAAACTGTTCGTTGGAAAGAACACCAAATTAAAGGCGGCGAAAACGGTTCTCGTATCCAAGTTCCTTTTGATGTTCAACTAACCCCAACAGAACTCAAAGTAGTACAATTCGTGGCTAGAGGTCTAGCGAACCGAGAAATCGCTGAAGAATTAAATGTGAGTCAACGTACTGTTGAAAGCCATGTGTCCAATATGTTGGGCAAAACCAATCTCCATAACCGTACTGAATTAGCACGGTGGGCGATTGAAAATCAAATGGCCTAGATAGGTGACAGGCAACAGGTGACAGGTGACAGTGAAAAGGTAAGACGCAAGAGGTAAAATTTATTTTTTCTCCCCCGCTCCCCTGCTCCCCTGCTCCCCTGCTCCCCTGCTTCCTTTCAACTAACCTGTTTTGTAGGAATTTCCACAACAAATTCTGTTCCTCTTTCAGGATAAGAAAAACTGTGATACTCCCGTGATGTTTTTCGAGAATTTGATAACTAATTGCTAATCCTAATCCTGTTGGTTGATTAACAAGTTTAGTCGTGAAAAAAGGATCAAACATTTTGCTTTGTATTTCAGGATTAATCCCTGGTCAGTCCCAACTTTCATTGAGTCAAAGATTTTTTGTAAATCTTGACTAATAAACTCTAGATTAATTTCCGATATATATTCTTGAATAACAGGCCTTTCTAAGGGATATTCTTCTTGATAAAGTTGGACTAAATTTAATAAATATTCAATATATAGCTGTAGGAGTCTTATAATTGTACATAAATATGATTATTTTTTGTTTTTACTTGATATGATTGTAGGGAAATATCAGGATATGTTAAACACTGACCTGTCCTTAAATCATATTCAAATTTGTGTGCAGCACAAGTAATAATTCCTTTAACTACTGTTCCTTTATCCAAAGGAAATCCTAAATGAGAACAGCTATTACTATAACAGGTAATATGATCATCTTGTTTGTACAAGATTAAATCATGATTATTTACTCTCATGAATAATATATAACTTTCTTTTATTTGCTCTAATGTTGCTACTTTTACCCAATAGGTATTGTTAGGAATAGGAGTAGAAACAGGAGATAAATTATTATTAACAGCAATTACCTTCGTAATTTCTGGACAATATTTTTTAATTGCTTGTTCTACTCCTTGGGTTAAAGTTAAAGTTGAAGTAGCACAATTGCTACAACTACCAATTAATTTCACTTCAACTGTATCTGGTAGTTTAATTGCAACTAATTCTACATCCCCATCATGACTTTGTAAACTAGGACGAATTTCCACTAATGCTGTTTGAATGCGTTCTGATAACGGGGGTTTAACTAAGTTATGATATAACAAAACTGCATAGACAATTTCATCATCTACTGCATGACGTAAGGCTGATATATTTTCTTGTTTAAGATTTTTAATTAAGTTAGTTAATGCGGCTTTATGTAAAGCTTCAACTGCACTTTGTAGACCTACAGCTACACAGCGTTGACTTTCGTCCCATTGAGAAATAATTGCTTCAAACCGATTGATATCTTTAATCAATTCTTCAAGATTATTCATTTGGTAATTAGAGGATTATTAGTAGTAGTAAAGTAAGAAATACTATACTCCTTCTATTTATAGAAATTGTGTATATAACCTGTTTATATTTAAATTTTACATCCCATGAGATGGTGGGCAATGCCCACCCTAAACCATGAAAATGGGAGACCCTTAGCAAGTAAATAATGCTCCTCAATATAATGAACCTTCGTTATTTCATTCTAAAGTCTTTTAGCAAAAAAGGCATCATTGCACCTGTAGTTACACTCGCTACAGAAATGGGAATACAAAGAGGAATAGATGCTTGTGCTAGTAATACTAATAAAACTGTACCAACGGCAGTAGCAATAATAGTTTGACGCAGAAAATATATGGGATCACGGAATAGTTTACCCTTAAAGAATAGCTGGATAGAATACAATCCTAATTGTAACATATATGCTCCTAATAATTTGCTAAGAAATTAAGAATAAATAGACCTAGAATGACAGCAGGAATAATTCCTGCTGGTGCAAATAAGCTACCAATTTTAGCTGAAAATAGATATCCTATATCTTTACCTGCAAGGATCATGCCCCCTATTGTACCACCAAGCATTGATAAAATTATAGCAATAATTAGCCAAGTAAATCCTGTAATCAAATTTAATTCTGTATTCAAACTATGCAGAAAATTGATTACTTTTGGATCATGAATCAAATCGAACATATATATTCTCCTACTTAGGTTTTAATGCAGCACTAATGATTAGATGATTCCAAATAGCAGGATATTTATCGCAGAAATATAGTTAATTATTTTTTTGATTATAACTCAATATAGTTGAAAAAAGTATAGAATAATTACTTATATTATGAACAATAAAAAACTTATTGTTCAGTTGTTAAATTTATTTTAGTATCATTAGGTTACAAATTTAGGAATGAGGACTATTAAAATTAAATAGCATTTCTGGATCTGTTAGGGATAATTCATATACATAATAAGATTTTAACCATTGTTGAAATGAACGTCCACTTTGGTTAATATACTGGGTTAATTCTGGTAAACAACGACTGCGATAAAAACCACATAAAGGTTGCCAAATGTGATCATTTTTGACTAAAGCTGCGATCGCATTTTCGGGAATTGTATCTAATTGAGATATCCATGTTTGCAATATTTCTGTGCGTAAATTCGGTAAATCACAAGCTAATAAAAGTACCCAATTTGTCTCCACTAATGCTAAACCTTGCATAAAACCTACAAGGGGTCCATGAGTCCGAGGTTCATTTTCCGTTTCTCCAGTTAAAGGAACTTCTAGAATAAATTTACTTTTAGGAGTGAGTATTTGTTCATAACGTTCTGGCCAGGGAGTGACTACATAAACTTGATGAGTACAAACTTCAGCAATACTGCAAATTAGTTGTAACATGGGTACACCTTGAATGTTAATTAAGGCTTTGTCTGTACCCATACGAGTGCTTTTACCACCTGCTAGAATAATAGTAGTAAGATCATTGTGTAAATTATTATTCATACTTTATGATTGAGTTTTTTGAATTTGAAGCAGATTTCATGGATTCTTGGCGCTGTATTCCTATGCAAGTACGCTATAAACTAGATACTTGCGGTATTAAGCTCAAGTTAGCTGAATGGAATCAAATGAATCAAGAATCACGGCAAAATTTAATGACATTACCTTGCAATATAGAGAGTGAAATTGATGCTTATAGACATTATATTCAAGATTTGGTCTGGAAATTAACTGGTAAATCTGTGGCAGAATTGCCTATTGATCATCATCCAGCATGGGAAGATATTAACACTATTCCTCATACTGTTTACGAAAAGGCTGAAGAAATAGGTGTGAATATTACAGTTGATGTATGGGCAAGTTTAACTAATTTACAGCGTTTTGCGTTGATTAAATTAAGTCGTTCTAGTCATGAAAATAAAAATTTTTTACCAGCTTTACAAGAGTTTTATGTCATACAATGATTTATTACACATATCAACTTAATTAAAATTTATTTGGTGATTAATTATGACTAATATCAAATTAATATGAAGCTGCATAGAATAAAATATCAAGAATAATTAAACGCAGATGGACGCAGATGAACACAGATAAAGATGGATTAATCAATGGATTTCAAGATTATGTGCAGCTTCATATAAAATTGGGGCGTTGC
>JBJTUF010000025.1:0-27936 GCA_046080565.1 Cuspidothrix sp.
ATTTATGGCATGGAATTATGGGCTGATTTAGCTCTGAATTTAATCGATCTTAAGCCTCATAAACGCCTCTTTTTTCAACGTGGCTTTCAGGCTCTATCCCTCATGAAACAAGCTGTTTAGCCACCTTGTCACCCGTTAAGCAACACAGCAACAGCTAAAATAGGTGCATCTTTAGCTTCTATTATCCCATGCCAACGATTACTTTCTTCTATAGTTGGATTAGCTAGAATCTCTGGATTAATAGCTGCTATTAACTGTGAGAAAATTGGTAAAGCATCAGGTAATTTTTTACTAAGATTTCGCTCACACTCCAATAAAACTTGTTCTGATATAACTAACTGAAACAAACCTATTTCCGCCATTGTTAACACAGCGCGACTAGCTCCTGTACGAGAAGCAGCACCAGCAATGATAATACTAGAATCAGCAAAGACTTTACGCATTTTTATCTTGATCTTCCCAAATTGCTGTTCTTTGTACCACTAAATCCTGGAGTAAATCATTTAGTTCTAAACCTGCATCTTCCATCATTTCTGCAATTTTATCTGCAATTTGTGGAACTTGCGGCTGTTTAGGAGTCAGTAAAAAAACATTGCCAATTTGTAATAATGTCAATGTATCACCTGTAACTAAGCTAAAATGCACCTTTAAATCTTCTGGGATAGTAATTTTTCCCTCATTTTCTACGCGAATAGGGAAAGCCTTAATTTCCATATTTTCTGATATATAAGTCATATTTAGTCCTTTGTATGGGTTTTCCTTAATAGTTCTACAAAATGCTTAGTTACAAAATTTTAAAATACCATTGGATATCCTAATTATATCAAATCCTCATCTTAAATACTATGCTTTTTTTCAATTATACAGAGTGCGATAGCGAAGCGCTCCGTAGGAATCACTTATGGTAGTTATGAAACAAGCCTTTCTCCTTCAATAAGCGATCGCCTCTAAAAACCTAACCTTCATGAATCAATTGTAACAAAGCCTCAGTAGAAATCTTACCACTCATATCAGCACCCTCCAGCAAACTATCCGCCAAATCCCGCTTATGGTGATGTAACTCCACAATCTTATCCTCAATAGTGTCCTTTGCTACCAACCTATAAATCGTCACCGGGCGTTGTTGTCCAATCCTGTGGGCGCGGTCAGAAGCCTGGTCTTCCACCGCCGGATTCCACCAAGGGTCTGTATGAATCACATAATCAGCCGCAGTTAGATTCAGTCCTGTACCCCCAGCCTTCAAACTAATCAGAAACACATCCCCCTCTCCAGCTTGAAACGCATCCACACTTTTTTTCCGTTCATTCATTGGGGTACTACCATCTAAATACTGATATTTAATACCCTGACTATCCAAATAATTACGGATAATATGCAAATGATCTACAAACTGACTAAACACCAAAGCCTTATGGCGATTTTCCAATAGTTCACCCAACACCTCACCAAAAAGTTGCAACTTAGAACTAGATAACTCAGTATCAGGCATCACCAAACTAGGATTACAACAAGCGCGACGCAACCTCATAATCTCTGCTAAAACTTGCAAATGTTTGTGTCCTGCATCCGCATCACTTTCACTCAATTTAGATATAGCTTGACGACGCAAAGCTTCATAAAATGCCTTTTCTTCTTTACTCAACTCTACATGAAGCAAAATCTCTGTGCGAGAAGGTAACTCTTCCAAAACTTGATTTTTTGTACGTCTTAATAGAAATGGTTGAATAAGTTTTTTGAGTTTATTTCGTGCTTGTTTATCTTGATATCTCTCAATAGGATTTGCAAAACGTTGATTAAAACTTTCAAAAGAACCCAATAAACCAGGATTAATAAATCGGAACAAATTCCACAACTCACCCAGATGATTTTCAATCGGTGTCCCAGTAGTCAATAATCTAAAATTAGCTTTCAAATTCATAGCCGCCTGGGAACGTTTAGTAGACATATTTTTAATTGATTGGGCTTCATCCAATACAATCGTTTGCCACTGCACGCCAGACAACATTTGCGCTACTTCATCCTGCTGCAATAAACCATAACTACAAACCAACATATCCAAAGGTTGTAACCCATCCAGTAATTTTTGGCGGTTAGAACCTGTAAATTGAATCACATTCAAAGTTGGGGCAAATTTCTCTGCTTCACTTACCCAATTCATACAAACGGAAGTCGGGGCAATAATTAGAGTCGGTCCATGATGGGCATTTCTGAGGATAACAGCTAATGCTTGCACGGTTTTACCCAGTCCCATTTGGTCAGCTAAACAAGCACCTACACCCCAATGTGCTAAACGCGCTAACCAACAAAAACCTTCCATTTGATAATCTCGTAATTCTGCTTGAAAGGTAGATGGAAGTTCTGGTTTAAGGTCTTGCACTTCCTTGAGTTTCTTGATATGTTCTTTCCAATGTTTATCTGCTTTGAGTTTCCCTACTTCATCTACAAAATCTTCTAAACCCAATGTTGCTAAGGGATGAAAACGCATTCCTTTACCATGTTTTTCGGAAAACAGTCGTAACTCATCCAAACGTTTCCGAAATTCTTGGGTTAAAGCTAAAAATTGACCATCTCCAAGGGGAATAAACCTGCTAGGAGTTTTTTCTAATAATTCTAGAAGTTGCTGCATATCCAAAACTAAATCTTCATTTAATTTTAATTCACCAGTAGCAGCAAACCAATCTTGTTGACGTTGAATTGATAAGTTAAAATCTTTTAAATCTGCATTATGACTAACTCGCAGTTTTTCTCCTTCTGGCCATTCGATAACTACGCTGTTTCCTAATGCTTGCAGTTCTAAAAGTAGTTCTAAACAGTCCTCTGGGTTTTCTATTAACCATTCGCGATCTTCTTCTTCTGTGCTGAGGGTGGGACAAGCTTGAATGGCAGTTTGGGCAAGTTGCTTTTCTTCTGATAAGTTTCTTCTAGTTTGTAGACGTTTACCTTCAATTTCCGCAATAACTGTTTCTCCACCTGCACCAGGACGGAAATATGGTCCACCTTGGGCAAAGGGACGTGATAATAGGGTAACTTTCAAACCGGCATTGGCAGGTAATAGATGAATGTGAGGTAAGGTTTGGGCGGGTACTTCTTCTGCACCTTCTACTCCTCCACCAATGTCAGAATGAACAGTGACAATACCGGACACGGCGTTAATAGCTGCTAAAACTTTTTTCTCGGCAATGATGGGTACATTTAATTTATTTTCGCTACCCAAAATTTCGCCTATGCGTCTATGTTCTGAAGTAATTTCAATGACTTTGATGCGGGTGGGAGTTTCTTTGATATTGATGATATTTTGTGATGTTAATTTGGGTGAAAATTCTAAGGTGAGACGACCTTGTTTTTCTTTTTTAACGAGTAGTTCTGGTTCTCCTTTGACTATTTCTACGCGGATATTAGGGGTATCTTCCCAAAAAACTAAGGGATGTCCAATTAATGCGAGGATGGCTTTGTCATTGAAGCGATAGCTAACTTTGCCATAATAGCCTTCGCCATAGGTTTCAATACAATTACAAGCCCGAATATCTTGGTAAGTAATATAATTATACTGACTTAAATTATTAATCAGATTTTTGAGGGCAATGGGACGACCTTTACTCCATTGTCCTTTGGCGTTAATTTTTTGTTCTTTGGGTTGGAGGACACATTGGCTAGGATAGAAGGTAATAAACCATGCTAAACGTAGTTCTGATTGGGGTTTTGTGGGGGTTTGGGCTTCTTTTTGCAGGTTTGCTAGGGCATTGAGGCACATTTCCCAATCTGCTTGGGGTTTAATTATGTCTATGATGGTTTCAACTTCGTTGTCTTCTCGTAATGATTTTGCGTGTTGTTTGTAGTTACTTCTGGGTTTGAGTCGGGATAGGAGTTCTGCGGTTTCCATTGCTAACCAGTGATAACCGGATGCAAGCGATCGCCTATATAATGGTTCTAATAAATCAGGTAATCGTTTTTTTGCACTGTCCATATCCATCCAGTACAGACATAGGGAAAGAAAGAATGTTTCTAAACTATTTTCTTTTTCTACAGGGGGAATAGAAGCATTAACTATTAATTCTTTTTGAGTAATATCACCTTGCTGAACTTGCAGAATCATTTTCAGTTTCATATAAACTGAATTAAGAAAATGATCTGGTTGCCGAATCATGATATTGGTGTAATCTTCTGCTTCTTTGAGGCGTTCCGGTGAACCATCTTTTAACAGTGCTAAAATAAAGAATAAGCCAGCAATTGTATTAAAATATATTTGGCGTTTACCTGTGGCTTTTTTCAAGGATTTTAGGGCATCTGTATAATATTTAATGGCTTTCTCGTTCTCACCTTGCAGAAAACTCAACCAACCCCAACCAATAGCACCATTATTTGCAAATTCTTCTGATATCTCTTTCAAACTATCCTGTGCATCTTCCGTATCACCACGTAAGAAATATTGTTCTGCCGACATCAAACGCAAATAATCTGAGGTATATTTTCCAGATTCATCATTATCACATTCTTCATCCAATAGCATTAACGCATCTTCAGAATCAGATAATTTTAAGAGTGAAATTTGGAAAATACTAGATATACAAAGGATAAATAATTGTTTTGGTAGAGTGCTAAACCAATGTTCATCAAATGGATTATTGCATATCTGCTCAAAGATATTTTCTATGACTATTTTTCCTTGTCCATGACCGTAATTATGGTAATTTTCAATTTGCTTATTAATAAAATTTAGGTCTTGGCGATAAAGACCAATACGGATTTCTCTTATACATTGATTTAGATTATTAAAAATCAGAATACTTCCGTAACTATGTACAGGAAATTTTTCCTTTACTGCTTTTACTAAGAGTTCAAATTTTCCAGTTTCTATAGCATGACGAGTAGCAATTTCTGTGAGTAATGGATGACATTCAGGAGCAGATTTATTTTCCTTGACTAACAAACCTGCTTTTATCAATTTATCAATTTCAAGACTAAGAGTTTTAGTAGTCCAAGGTTTATTATTTTCATCTAATGCAGCAGTTTCACTGAGACAACTGATAAGTGAATTTTTGTCTATTGGTGCATAGATTACCGAAAATAACTGAATAATCTTTTGGATAGCAGGAGATAAATCGAAGTATTTTTTAGTGAGTTGGGTTTGTAGGTTTCTGTTATCAGTGAGAAAATTAATCATAATAGTAGATGACAGGTAAAGGTGAAATAGGATATTAATACGGTGTGTCAGTTATCAACAATCTGTTTATTTGGAATATTTGTGCAATCTGACGCACCCTACAACTAGGAATCTGTAGGGTTTTTAGGTAAGTTTTCTATTTAAGTATTTCCTTAAATAATCCCATTAATTTACGTTTGCGACAACGCTCTGATTCTAATTGAGACTTATAAGCAGACCATTCAGCTTGTTTTCCCATTTGATAATAAGCAATTTTAGCTTTTTTTAACCAACGTACTGCACTTTCATAACGGTCAGCTTTTCCTTCATTCATAATTGGTTCTGCACGTTTGCGAGCAGTTGAAATTACCCAATCAGGACGATGAGGAATTGCTGCATCCATAACTTTATGAACTAAATCGGAATCATAGTAACTATCTCTTTCTACTGTTTTAATGGCATCATCCATTAATCCTTCATGTAGAAAAATATCAACTTTAGCTTCTTGTATTCCCCAATCTGGTTCTTTGCGGAGTGTTGACAATAAATCTTGTTTAACTGTCGGCCAATTCTCTCCTGCTAACTCTCGGATTTTTTGATAATGTTTAAATGATGCTCTGATTTTAAAGGCAATAATAGTAGCATTTAAAGCTGTGGTATGTTCTTCTAATCCTTGAGCTAAATCGCTTGTCCAATTGGCAAATTCATACAAACAATTTCCTGGTAATGTTATCCCTTTTTCTGATATTTCTAAGGCTTCTACTAAATAACCATCTTCTCGTAATATCTTAGCTAAGGCAAAAGCTGGTTCTGCTGTATCCATCAAAATTTTAGCCGTAGACATAGCTTGTTCTACTCGACCCAAAGCAGCTAATTGAGTTAGATATTGTTGGGTCATTCCTTCTGCTAAAGCTAGATTGAGATATTCTTGATAACGCTCTTGACGTTGAAGAATCTCCAAGCGAACAGCAGCTAAATGATTCGCAAAATCTGGTCTTTCATCTTCCCAAAGTTGTGCCGTGTCATCTCCTTGTAAGATTCTTTGCAATGGTTCATAGTCCCAACTTTGACGCAATGCTTCTAAACTCATGGCAAAATCTGCACTAATTTCATCCTGCCATGATTCCAATAACATTTGTAAGTCTGCTTTTTCTGGTTGTGACAATTCTGCACATAAAATTGCTTCTGTCCATGCTATATCGAGATTTTCTCCTATGGAAAAACTGTCTCCACCATACTCACATAAATCATCCCATTCTTCAGCGTAAGCTGTGGTGATAGCTTCCAAAATTAAAATGGCGTTATTACCATCTCCATTTCTGGCAAATTCTTGTGCTTCCTCAACTACAGCTAGTAATTCATCTGTAAATGGATCATCTTCTGAACCATATTCTAATTCTTGTAATCCATCTCGTAAAATTCGCTTGATTTGAGAACGAAATGGTTTAACATCAATATTCTGTTGTTTGCTAGAAGATTGCTTTTTAGCTGGTTTTGGTAAATCTATTAAATTGACAAATTTATCAATTTCATCAATTAGTTCTGGCCTATTTTCTACTAATTCTTGTAATAATCGCTGGGTTTGGACAATATCAAGACGATTTAATAACTGTTCTAATGTGGGACTTTCTGTAATTGTGTCTGATTGACGTACACAATATAATAGAGTAGCGATAATATGTTTACACCACCCGTCGTAATTGTATTTACAGTTACAATAAGCTGAAGTAGTACCTGCTGCATCAAAATTGATACTGATTTGATAAGGTTGATATTCGCTTCCTTTTACTGCTGCTTGAATTAGATTACCTCGTTTTTTTAGGTCTGCAACTGCACCTCTACGATAATAATCTTCACCACGACTGTAAGATGAAGAATTAGAGTTATGGCGAATTATTGCTTCAGAAATTGGTAGAGTTTCCATAAAACCTAAGTTAATTATTTTCAGCCTGATACTTAAATAAAAGCTATAATTAGTCTTTTTTTAAAAGAACCACTCTAGGCACTCCAGAATGGCGATAAAAGAACAATTAGACTATATCTTTTATGGTGGGCAATGCCCACCGGAAGAGTTATTACATTGAAATTAAATGAATGAATAACCCAAAAATACGATCCCAATTGCACAAAACGCTAAAGCGGCAAAACGGATAATTTTAGGCAATATTTGGTTCATTTCATTGAGGGCAAAGGTTAAACCAATTTCTCTAGCACTGAGGATAATTATTGTTTGGCTCAGGGCAACTCCAATGATATAAGTAATGGCAGTGAATGTTTCTGCACCGACAATGTAGGTAGCATCTGCATAACCTTGAAAGATGCCAGCAATGGCAGTTAATATGGCTATGGCTAACCAATTGATAGAAATTCGTGTCAGGAGCATTGCACCGATAAAAATGGTAGAAATGGCAATCACTATTGCTGGTGCTGGTAATGTGACTGGAGACAAATTAATCAGTTGTCCACAGATAGCTGCAATCACAAAAATGATATTTAACCAATGACTACGGGCAAATCTGGCAGAGTATAAACCCAGTGCTAAAATACCTGCAAATCGGTCTAAACTGATGACTGGATCTGCTATTCCCCAAATTAAACCTTCCCAAGTATTATTAACATAGTGTTCAATTGGTGAGCCGCCGGCGGAGGTTAGCAAACTAATAACCAATAAAAGAGAAACTGCCCCTATAAGACGTTGCTGTTTAAATGTGGGCAAATTACCGGAATTAGAAGTTAATAACTGTGCATTTTTTAACATTTTTACTTTGTGCGAGATTCGCCTTTTGGGTGATTAATATTACTGCTAATTATGACAAAAATTTATTCTTTATGGTAGGGGATAAGGAGTACCAGGCCGCAAGGGAGAAAATTGTTTTTTCTTCATTCTGAACTCCTGAACTCCTTTTAATGCAGTAGTTCTTCTACTTGATGCTGATTCCATAAAGTTTTGTAAAGTCCAGACTGTTCAACGAGTTCCGAGTGATGACCCATTTGGACAATTTTACCTTGATCTATGACTAAAATGCGATCTGATATGGCGGCGGCGGAAAGTTGGTGAGTAATAAAAATCACTGTCTTTCTTTTTGTGCCTGTGGGCAAATTGTCCAGAATTTGTGTGGCTGTTTGATTATCTACACTCGAAAGGGCATCATCTAACAGTAGGATAGGGGCATCAATTAACATTGCTCTCGCTAAGGCTGTACGTTGTCTCTGTCCTCCAGAAAGGGTAATACCACGCTCACCGACGAGGGTTTCGTATTTTTGGGGGAAGTTCTCGATTTCTGCGTCAATTTGCGCCATTTTACTGGCATAAACTACATCTTCTTCTGGGGTCATGGGGTCGCCATAACGAATATTGTTTTTGACTGTGGTACTGAATAAAAAGCTATCTTGAGGGACGTAGGCGATCGCACTTCGTAAATCTCCCACAGCTAGTTTAGTAATGTCCAGACCATCTAAAAATAATTGTCCGGGCTGAATATCCAATAACCGAGGAATAGCATTGGCTAAGGTTGATTTTCCAGATCCTACCCGACCAACAATGGCTACTAATTCCCCAGGAGCAATAGTAAAATTAACATTATCTAAAGCTGGAGTATTTGCACCCGGATAGGTGTAATTAAAATTAATTGCTGTTAGTTCCCCTTTAATTTGATTTGGTTCTAAATGAATAGTATCTGGTGTATCTTGAATTTTGGGAGTGACGCTGAGAATAGATTCTAAACGATCAATACTAACTTCACCTCGTTGGTAAGCTGTAATGGTAAATCCTAACAAAGCGGTGGGAAAAACCAAACGTTCTACATAAATCAACAACGCCAAAAAATCGCCAATTGCTAGAGAACCGGCGGAGATTTTCACTGTCCCCAACCAGATAATAATTAAAGAACTCAGATTTGCTAACCCACCAATGAGAGGAAATAGGGTATTGCGACTTTTAGCTAGTTGTAGGTTAGCAGCTAATAGCTGTTCATTTTTCTGATTAAAAGCTTGGCGCTCATTTTCTTCTTGGGCATAAATTTTAATTAATGCCATACCGCTAATATCTTCGCGTACCAGTTCACTAATCTCTGAAAGTTGCTCTTGGACAAGAGTTTGTTCATTTCGCAAGCGATCGCTAAACAAATGCACCATCAAAAACATAAAGGGATAAACCGCTAATGATGCCAATGTTAACTCTACATTCAAAGACAACATCACTGGCAATGTCAAAACATAGGCAAATATAGTATTAGCCAAGCTCAAAACTGCAAAACCTACCAACCGCCGAATATTATCTACATCACTGGTAGCTCGACTAATTAAATCGCCTGGTGTATTAATATTAAAATAAGCAGGTTCTAATCGCAGTAAATGTTCAAAAATACGCTGCTTTAAATCAAATTCTACCTGTCTACCAACACCAAATATCCAAATCCGAGAAGCCATTCGCATCATCCACATAGCAGAACTAAGTAGGGCAATAATGACGACATAATGGATAATCTGATTAAAACTAAAGCTTGTGGAAAGTGTATCTACCCCTGAGCGAATTAACAATGGAATATATACACCTAACCCATTCACAATAAATAAGGCAATAATGCCTAAAACAGTTTCCCGCCAATGGGGGCGTAAATAATTACCGATTTTATTCAGTCTGTGAGAATTGGCCATGCCAGAAATGAAGTAATTTTTTGGTAGTCGCTAATTAAAGCATAATTAAGGAGTCCATCAATTTTCGATTCAGGATTTTGGATTTTGGATTTACTCCACCCTAAACTGTCGAGCTTATGTGATTTTAGATTGCCCTTAGCCAAGGATATACAGCGAGTATTTTGGAGTTAATTCTGCCCTCAAGGGGCGGAAGCTGTACCAAAAAGAATCCAAAATCTAAAATCCAAAATCTAAAATTTTTCGGTCAGGAGTTCACTAAAAAGAATAAATAAGAAAATTTTTCCCCTATACCCCTACTCCTGAAGCACCCCTGCACCCCTGTACCGCTAACTTGTGCCAATTACGTGCGACCACGTAAGAAAACATAAATCTGATTGAGATAACTTTCCCATACTTGGGTAGTAAGTTGAAGAGTTTCCGCACTAGGAACAAAGTCTTCTACCCTTAACCCTCTTGTCCTGATTTCTTGAGGATTTTGTAGTAAATAGGGAGGGATGTTCACATTCAGATTATTCAAAGCTATGGAGGGAGAATTTATCTCTCCCATTGGTGGGATGATATTTTGCTGAATATCTGAGATTGTAGAACCTATACTGTTAGGGCCATAAGCTACTAAAGATGATGTAGTGAGGTGATCTATGTTGATACCCGCAGTTGTAGCAATTGGTGATCTGACTAGGAAGTAAGCGATCGCTGGAGTGCTAGACAACAGTAAAATCGTCAAAGACCACCCCAATAAGTAGCCTCCCGGCTTATCTATGCCACCTCCTTTGATTTTTTGCGCCGCCACACACAACATCAAAACAGATGCTCCCAAAGGCTTAAGCGGGAATGATACAAATCGCCATAAAGATGACACTGCCGGCTCATTAGGATTCAAAAACGCTAAAGCTAAAACAACTATAGCCAGACCTAAAAGGAATCTACCTACAAAAGTTCCTGTCGGATAAAATCTTTGAAACAAGGAGTAGGCTACGACACCTATTAGCAGCCATAGCAAAATGCGGCTTAATAACTGAAACATAAATTCACTCTCTAATTTTTTATCGCGGTAAGCCTAGAGGCCGCAGGAAATTGATTAATTTTATCGTCAAGCTGACTTAAAAATACCTCAAACCTCACACCCACACATTACCGTCGTAGTGATTTTAGTGCAATTTTTTGACACTTAGTGTATTATTTGCAATTTTCTCAAAGAGTAATTTTTATATGATCTACATATAAACTTACTTATATACTATTAAATATGTCTATAATTAAATAGACCAGAAGGCAAAAAGCAATACTTCGACTTCGCTCAGTAACCAGAGGCAAGAGTAAAATCCTTGGTATGATTAGGTTTTAAGAATCAATAATATCCTAATTATCCTGGCTACAGCTATATGTTATAAAATTCCTCAAAGTCTTTTCCCTCTCGTCTCTTGCCTTGCGTTAAGGATAAATTTCAACGCCTACCTACTTATTTGTGTCTGTGGCACAGTTGATAACAATTTGCTCGTCTAACGAAACAATCTCAAACCCCTACATTTCCTTAAAATGCCTAAGTCCTATTTATGTTTACCTACTTTATAATCTGTGAAATCTTTTAATCCCTCTAATCCCTGATTCTGACTGTGACTGAACAAAAACATTAATAACTAATAACTCAATTTTACCAAATTCTAATTAAGTATATTTTTTTAGTTTATATGGGTTTGTACCCAGAGGTGCAAGATATGAGTTCACTTTAATATAAACTATGGAATTGTTAATTAGCTATTTTCTAAATTTAGGCTAAATTAGATTCATAAAAAAAGATTAAGGAGAAACCATGTCAATGGAAAAACCTAGCATTTTGGTAACCGGAGGAGCAGGATATATTGGTTCTCATACAGTTTTAGCACTCAAGCAAGCAGGTTATGAGGTAGTAATCCTGGATAATTTAGTGTATGGACATCGGGATTTAGTAGAACAGGTTTTGCAAGTAGAATTAATAGAAGGAGACACAAGCGATCGCACACTATTAGATCATCTTTTTCAAACTCGCAATTTTGCAGCCGTCATGCACTTTTCTGCTTATGCTTATGTAGGTGAATCTGTGACTGACCCAGCTAAATATTACCGCAATAATGTTTTAGGAACTTTGACATTATTAGAGTCAATGTTAGCAGCTTCCATTAAAAAATTTGTCTTTTCTTCCACCTGTGCAACCTATGGCATACCAAACTTTATTCCTTTAACAGAAGATCATCCTCAACGTCCCATTAATCCCTATGGTGAAACCAAATTAATGGTAGAAAGAATGTTAACTGATTTTGATGTAGCATACAATTTTAAATCAGTTTGTTTCCGCTATTTTAATGCTGCTGGTGCAAATCCTCAAGGATTATTAGGAGAAGATCACAATCCTGAAACCCATTTAATACCTTTAGTATTACAAACAGCATTAGGAAAACGAGAATCAATTGCTATTTTTGGTACAGATTATCCCACACCTGATGGTACTTGTATTCGGGATTATATTCATGTTAATGATTTAGCAGATGCCCATATTTTAGGGTTAGAATATTTATTAAATGGAGGTAAAAGCCAAGTTTTCAATCTTGGTAATGGTAACGGATTTTCCGTCAAAGAAGTGATTGCAGCAGCCGAAGATGTTACAGGTATGATAATATCAGTGCAGGAATGCGATCGCCGTCCTGGAGATCCCCCAGCATTAATTGGTACAAGTGAAAAAGCTCAAAAAATATTAAATTGGCAACCCAAATATCCAGGTATTAAAGATATCGTTTCTCATGCTTGGCAATGGCATCAAAAAAGGCATAAATAACTAGGACTTGAACCAGAAAGTCTTTCTGTGAGGGTAGGCAATAGGCAAAAGTTTAGCCTATCTGTCATCCCCAAATTTTTGGATTTCTCCGACCTAAAATAGACCCCTTTTCAGCAAACCCTAACTAATATAGCGTTTCCCAGTCTAATGAAGTACAAAAATTATCTGCATACCCTTTGGAAAGCCAGCTATAATTATTAATGCTTGTACCTCACTTGAACGGGAATGGCCATAATGTCGGGAAATTGGGACTAACATCAAATCCGGGCAATCACTTACGATATAACTTTTTGGCTAATAATTATTTTTTCCCAATTACCAATTACCACACCCAACAGACATAATTTAAAGAATAAATTTAAGGTTTTTTAATTGTTTGCATCCAAAAAACAACCATACCTCCAGACAATAACAAAATTCCCAACCAAATTAAAGGTTGTACAAATCTAATTGTTGTACCTTCCTGACTTTGATTAACATTTTCTTCAACTTGAAGACTATCCACAGTATTTCCTGTAGCCACAGTCACAGGAAACTTTAACTCAAAAGGCTGAAAACTACCCTCATTTCTAGGCTTACCACTTAATCGCAACTCATAAGCACCCGGTTTAGGAAAAGTTATTTTTGCCCCTGGTATACCTTCATATCTTTCAGCTTGCACAGCTTGTAAAGGTGGTTCAAGTAATGCTGGCTCTCCCTCCACATAGAGTTCAGCATAAATAGACAACCGACAATTACAATCCTTTAAAGGAATTACCTTACCACCTTTCTGCATCAGAGCAAACCAAGCCGGAGTTACCTCACCAGAGCGAGGATTATCATTAGGTTCTAAGTGAATAGTAGCACCCACATCTCCCGATACTTTCACCGTATGAGCTAAAGCTTGAGTATTTGTAGTAACTATCCCACTAGATAAAACTATTAGTAAAGACAGGAGACATGAAGCAGAAGGCACAAGGCTTTTATTGGCAGGGTGATTTATACACCGCTTCAAAAATTCTGGACTTAAAAAGCGAGGTTTTAGAGCAGATTTTTTTGATAAGAATAGATACTTAATTCCGCTTATGTGTAGAGCAGAAGTAGTCAATTTACCGTTACTTATTGGGGGGAACATAAAATTTTTCTAGCCGTAAATATAACCAAAAATAGCGAGAACGTATCAACAAAACACCAAAGGTAATTATGGCCAATAAAATGGCTGCTAACTGGTTTTGCCAACTTAATTTTAAAGCACCTAGGTAATGAGAGCCAATCAAAACAGCATGAACAGCAGTCAATAATAAAGCTGGTACAGTTAAAAGATGGATTTGTCGCCAACCTTTACCCAATAACTTTTGCAGAAAATTAAAACTTGTACAAGCCGCAGGAATCATTAATACCAGTGCCACAGCCCCCGCACACATTCCCCATTGAAATTCTAACGGTAAAAACCAAACAGCGTTTAAATTCCAGCCCAGGGAATGTTCCACATTATGAATAGTATGTACTACCGATAGCACAAAAGCACCCACTCCCAAACCTCGACGATAACGCAGAAGTCCAGACCAAAAACTATTGACAGGACGGGCAATTAATGACAGCATCAAGCAAAATAGCCCACCATGACCACTGTAATCTGTCATAGTATCTCCCGTTCGTAGCAGGGTAATAGCTCCTATAATCAAAGTTACCCAGCCACCCAAGCGAAATAACTGACTGCGTTTATCTTTACTAACTAATGCCGTAGAAACACCGACACCTAACATTGTAGGTAAAGTCCCAACACCAAAAGCTAACATTGTCGTTATCCCTCCCCATAAATCTCCTGTCGCCGCCGCTTTAATTTGTGCTGCGTATAAAAAACCACAAGGCATTAATCCCCAAGTCATACCCAAAACTGCCGGAGTCCACCATTGAGTTTGTGCAGATAATTTCATCATTCCTGCACTTAAACGGTTATGTAAATCGCCCTTTAATATTGGATGTAATAAGGGAATATGGGGTAAAAAATCCGGTTTCACCTGTCCTAAACCAAACCAAATCAACATAATTCCCGTAACTATAGCTATCAGCCGCCGTAGATCACTACCAATTCCTGTCAGTTGTCCACCTTGTACTAGCACAGATCCAATAGTACCAATACCTGCGCCCACTAAAGCGTAACTTAACATCCGCCCCAAATTCAGCAAAACATGAAATTTTAATTGCTGTTGCCAACTAGGGTTTTGCTGGTGGTTGCAGAGAGAAAAAGCAACTGTTAACGGTCCACACATCCCAAAACAATGACCAAAACTGCCCAGAAACCCTAGTAAGGTAATAAGTGATAAATCTAACATAAATTAGACAAAATTGAATTTATTTGTGATCAGAGGAAACAGGAAAATAATAACTGCGCTTATCTGCATTTACGCAAAACCTACTGGAAATACTGTCATCACGACCTAAGGAAGCAATCTCAAACTCCTACATTTCCTTAATTTTATATATCTAGGAAGGATTAAATCATGATCAAAAAATGGCTGTGGTTATTGCTGGGAATAATGATTTTTGTGGGTATGAGCGGTTTTTTCCCTCAACCAGAAATTGTACCAATAGTTAACAATACTCCTGTACTGCCATCTAGTTCACAAACAAAACCTCAAACCGGAAATCATACTTTATTGGCTGATAGTGATCAACTTTTTGCTCATGTTCAACAGTTGAATTTTCGGCGTTATTCCCACAGAGAAAGATCGCGTACTCGTAGATACATTACAAATCAATTGAGAAAATTTGGGTGGCAACCTCAGCTAGAGGAATTTCCTGAAGGTATAAATATTTTTACTCAAAGACTAGGAACAGATAAAAAGGCAGAGTCAATTCTTGTTGCAGCCCATTATGACACTGTTCCCGCTTCTCCTGGCGCTGATGATAACGCCACTGGTGTGGCTGTAGTTTTAGAAATTGCCAGGCTTTTTAGTTCTATTTCTACACCGAAAACATTACAATTAGCCTTTTTTGACCAAGAAGAAACTGGACTTTTAGGAAGTAAAGCTTTTGTTAGTCAACCAACCCATTTAAAAAATCTCCAAGGTGCAATTATTCTTGATATGCTGGGTTATGCTTGTGATACTTCTGGCTGTCAAAAATATCCTGCTGGTTTACCCGTAACCCCACCCAGCGACAAAGGAGATTTTTTAGTAGTAGTGGGTGATGTAGAAAATTTAGATTTATTAAATGCTTTTGCCAACTCTAGTGATAATTTACCTAAAATCTTTAAATTACCTGTTCCTCCCAAAGGTTTATTAACACCAGATACTCTCCGCAGTGATCATGCACCATTTTGGTATCAGGGTGTGGGGGCTTTGCTAGTAACGGATACGGCTAATTTACGCAATCCTCATTATCATCAACCTAGTGATATTCCCCAAAATATTCACAAGGAATTTTTGACAGGTGCTGCACAAATTATTATTAATGCTACTTCAACATTGTTGACCGAAAAAATTGATAAGTAGTTTCCGTTATTATGACGTACAAATATTAATGATAAAAAGCTTATGACATGGTGTACCTCATGACATCGGGAAGTGGTGCATGAATTTAACCCACCGTCCGCAACCATCTGGAGGAAAGTTTAATAGTAGTTACGCATTAACAATAAAGTTTAAATGTGTATAGTCCTAAAACCAATATTTTTCCTAGGGGTTTAGCAGTGCTAAACCCCTATTCCACAGTTAATTTATCGGTAAGATAAGAATTATAGCTGTAGCCAGGATAATTAGGACATTATTAATCTTTGAAATCTAGATATAACAAGGTTTTCTCTCCTGCCACCTGCCTCCTTATACAATGCGTAAGTCCTATTTCAATTCTATTCTTTTCTATCCAATTGCATAGAAGATTTTGGCTTAAAAAAACAATAAGCCGCAACAGATATGATTCTGTAACGACTTGATGTTTTTAGCCTACATATAATTTTTAATCATCTTGCTTGTAAGCTATTAAATTTTTTCGATGATTAATCAACAACATTGCGACGACGACGAACCATTACCATACCACTTGCTACTAAACCTAGACCTAATATGCTAGCAGGTTCGGGAACTGTGGTTTTTGTTGGAGGCTCTACTGGAGGTGCTGGAGGCTCTACTGGAGGTGCTGGAGGCTCTACTGGAGGTACTACTAGAGGTACTACTGGAGGCTCTACTGGAGGTACTACTGGAGGTACTACTGGAGGCTCTACTGGAGGTACTACTGGAGGTGCTGGAGGTACTACTGGAGGTACTACTGGAGGTACTACTGGAGGTACTACTGGAGGTACTACTGGAGGTACTACTGGAGGTACTACTGGAGGTATTTGGCTCACATAACTGTCACTTGCACCACCAGGCAAACTACCAACGTGGATACCTACTCGCATAGTACCAGCATTCAGTGCGGCAAGTACATTGTTGTATGCAGCGGTGAAGGTGATACCTAAAGATTCACCTTTTTGAATGGAGTTGCCGTTTCCTCCATCAGTCTTTGCTCCAAAATCTTCACCAAACCAAGAAACTCCAAGGTTATTAGTTTGAGCCAAATTATCGCCGTCACCGTCCTTAAATTTTACGGTTCCAATATTGCCTACATTTTAATCAGATCAAAAGAGAACTCAGAAGCAAAACTATCGCCTACTGTGTCTCCACCTGATATGTTACCAAAACTAAAAGTAGCAGCGGAAGCTGGCATAGCTGTTG
The DNA here is from genome assembly GCA_046080565.1 of Cuspidothrix sp. Taxonomy (GTDB): domain Bacteria; phylum Cyanobacteriota; class Cyanobacteriia; order Cyanobacteriales; family Nostocaceae; genus Cuspidothrix. Next base: position 17,303 of record JBJTUF010000025.1, read on the forward strand.
CCTGACAGGGGGACACCAGTAACGGCTGCGAGTGCGATAGTAATATAAGAAAACTTATTTATCATTTTATTTTTCCCTGGTTGGTTGACTGACTTAATTTGTTTTTTCGTGCCTGTTTTATATCTTACACATAGGTTTCATAATGTTCAATAGAGATCTTAGTATTTTTACGATATCTTTAAAATAAGACCTGTTATTTAAAGTAATCAAAAAGACAAGGCTGAACTTATCACATATTTACAGCAGTTTCGAGGTTTATGAGGTACATTAACCGATTGAACTTCAAGATTTAAAACCACCTTCTAAAATTCGTGTACCTCATTTACTCCAAAAGTGCTGTATAAACCGATACAATTTAGGTACAAGAAGTAATATTGTCGCTTGCTTCCTGAACTAGACTAAGATAAATGCAGCTAATTTTGTACTTGATTAGACTGGGAAACGCTATAATAGTCCAAGTAGTTAGGAAATTAACGAATAAACATCTGCGAAAATAAATATATAGGCAATTCATCAATTGTCTCTACAACAGGTTGCAATTATGTATATTTAACTACTAAATATATCTAATGATAAAATGTACATAGTAAAGATCTTTTATTCCTGTCATGTTTTATAAAAAAGACCCCCGGTTTATCACCGAGGGATTCTGCAAGTCGGAATTATCGCACAAAGACATTCGCGTACCTACGATAGCAATGATACAACTTCAAAAAATGCCAAAATGCCAAAATGGGTAATTGATGATTTACATCTGTAGCCACAATGATTAGGACATTATTGATTCTTAAAACCTAACCATACCAAGGATTTTAGTTTTGCCTCTGGTTACTGAGCGAAGTCGAAGTATTGCCTATGGCCTTCTGCTATAAGAGTTTTTTTAGGGATAACTTATGAAGTATCCCGATATTCTTTATTTATAGGACTTACACATTTTAACGAAACCTGGGGGTGATTGCTTCCTTACATCGCAATGACAGTCTTTGAAGTAGGTTTTGCGTAAGTTGAGATTTAGTAATGTCAAATGTTAATATCTGGGGGCTATTGCTGTGGGTTGCAAATACTTGATTAACTGTTGCAAACCTTGTTGTAAATAGCGTGTAACCGTTATTGGTGTTGCCCCAATTTTTTTAGCTGCATCTTTGCGAGTAAATTCTTTAACAAATACTAACTCTACGGCGATTCTAAATTTATCATCTAACATACTCATTGCCCCTTCTATATCTTGTTGTTCTTCTTGTTGCTGCCAAAGTGCGGTGGTATGGGGACAAGGAATTAAATCAGCCCAGGTAGTGGGGCAATCTGCATAATAAGATGTTGTATTATCTAAACTTAAAGGGGTGCGATTTTGGGCAGCTAATTTGATATCTTGCCATTCTTCTAGAGATATGTGCAATTGATTAGCAATTTCAATTTCTTTGACGGAACGATTTAAAGATATTGCTAATTCTTTGCGAATTTTTTGACCTTTGCTGTAAGTTTCTTGACAACGGCGGGGAATTTTGACTAATGTGGAGCGATCGCGCAAAAAATGCAGCATTTCCCCTCGAATATAGGGTACAGCAAAGGAACTAAAAGCATATCCTTGATCAGGATCAAAACGCTCAATTGCCCTAATTAAACCAAAATATCCGATTTGCTCCAAATCTTCATAGGGTTCGTTACATCCCTGACTAAATTTATAGGCTATTTTTCTCACTAGCCCTTTATGTAATTCTACCAATTGATTACGGAGTTTAATTGTGGGGTTTTGATGGTATCTGTATAATAGATCAATACCATCAGAACGGGCAGAGGATTCATCGGATGCCATATCAATTCCTTTGTATTAATCTCTGTGTACAAATAATCGAGTTGTGTGTATTATTTAGGATTATTTTTAAACCTGTTCATATTTTCCCGGCTTCAGACTAAATATGCTATGGTCATTTTACTGAATTTTACAGAAAGTTAAACTTAAAATGCCGCAATTATATTGAGATGTTACTGAATAAACTTTTGTGTTTCATCTCGTTCCCAGTCAGAGACTGGGAATGAATTATCGAAGACTCTGTCTTCAATGAGATTAGAGGCTTCAGCCTCATAAACTGCATTCCTAGTCAGATACTAGGAACGATATAAATTTGCGGACACTATGTTTTGATTTGTTCAACCTCTTATTAACGGAGAGAGAGGGATTCGAACCCTCGTATACATTTCTGCATAACAGACTTTCCAGGTCTGCGCCTTCAACCACTCGGCCATCTCTCCAGGCACTCGCTTTGCTATCCTATAACAGACTACAAAAAAAAGCAAGCTTTTGGCGAAAAAAGATTTTTTTATAACTGGCTAATCTGAAAGTGCGGGGTTTTTAGCCTTTATTCCTATAATTAATTGTGAAACCGAAAATCTAAAAATCAAGATGGTTCAAACCCACAAAATTAAAGTTTACGATCGCCAAACAGGTAAATCACATACTGTCACTGTTCCTGAAGACCGTTATATCCTCCACACTGCTGAACATAACGGGGCAGAACTTCCTTTTTCTTGCCGTAATGGTGCTTGTACAACTTGCGCTGTCAGGGTTTTATCAGGAGAAATTTACCAGCCAGAAGCCATTGGCCTATCTCCAGATTTACGCCGCAAGGGTTACGCTTTATTATGTGTAAGTTATGCCCGTTCTGATTTAGAAGTGGAAACACAAGACGAAGATGAAGTTTATGAACTTCAATTTGGGCGGTTTTTTGGCAAGGGCAAAGTTAAACGGGGTTTACCCTTAGATGAGGATTAACAATTTTTCTGTGTTCGAGTTAATCAATTTGATAGCGAGGATGGCTGCTGTAGTAGTCCGTCCTCGCCTTTTTGTTTCAAAATATATGGCCTTATACCAATTATGTATGAAGATGCACATAAAAATACCCTCCTGTAGTCCTCCCTTGCAAGGAGGTAATAAACATAAGCAGCTTCAGATAAAATTGGTATTAGCCAGTTTGTTATTTTTAGTAAGTTGTCAAAGTCAAAATAACTCTGCTACTATTCCCGCTAATGTAACAGTAGCCAGGGTTGTCAGTGGACAAAGTTTAGAAGTTTTGGGAATGGAAGCACAACCAAATTTAACTTCCCCAGTTCGGTTAATTGGTTTAGATGCACCAGATATTCGTCAAACCCCTTGGGGAGAGGATGCCAAACAATTACTAGAAAGTTTAATTGGCGGTGAAAATCAAGCTATTAATCTGGAATTTGACTTACAACCAAAGGATAAAATTAACCGCACCTTGGCCTATGTATGGAAAGATAAACAGTTGTTAAACGAAGAAATAGTCAAACAAGGATATGCTTTATTTGTAGCGCGATCGCCTAATCACAAATACGACCAACGCCTAGAACACGCCCAACAATGGGCGAGAATTATGGGCAAAGGTATCTGGAACACTGATAAACCCATGCGAATGACTCCTGGAGAATTTCGCCGTCTCTCTCGTTAAATGCCTACGTTATACACAGAATGCCTCCTAACCCCCAATTCTGGGCAAATAATAATTTCCCAGTCCCCCATTTTACTCCCAAAGTTGGGGGTCACGGGATAGGGGATTTAGGAGGCTAAATAAGCACAAAATGAAGACAGATAGAACTTGTGTGTACACCATAGCGTTAAATTTAAAGGTAACAACTGACAACTCACTCAATATGCAAATTTTTCTAGATATTGCTACAGAAGCAGCTTTAGCCGCAGGAGTAGTGTTACAAGATTATTTAGGTAAATTAGAAGATGCAATCACCGAAAAAGGCCGTCCTGGTGATTTAGTTACCGCCGCAGATAAAGCTTCTGAACAAGTAATTTTAGAAGTATTGCGTCGCCATTTTCCCCAACATTCTATCTTGGCTGAAGAGTCGGGAAAATTAGGAAATCAAGAAAATGATTTTCTTTGGGCTATTGACCCCCTCGATGGTACAACTAATTACGCCCATCAATATCCTTGCTTTGCGGTTTCCATTGGCTTGTTAATTCAAGGTGTACCCAAAGTAGGGGTAATTTATGACCCTTTCCATAATGAGTTATTTCGGGCTGCGGCTGGCTTAGGTGCAACCCGTAACCGTCGTCCTATTCATGTTTCCCAAACAGCAGAATTAGGTAAAAGCCTGTTAGTCAGTGGTTTTGCCTATGACCGCCGAGAAACTCCTGATAATAATTATGCAGAGTTTTGTCATCTCACCCATCTTACCCAAGGTGTCAGACGTGACGGTGCAGCAGCTTTAGATTTAGCTTATGTCGCCTGTGGCCGAGTTGATGGCTATTGGGAACGGGGAATTGCGCCTTGGGACGTTGTGGCGGGGATAATATTAGTCCAAGAAGCGGGAGGAAAAGTCACTGCGTATGATGGGACTCCAATTAAAATTGATTCGGGGCGAATTCTTGCTACTAACGGTCATCTTCACGATAGCCTCAGTCAAGAATTAATAAAAGCTCCCCGTTTATCTACTTGGACGTAATTTTTTAAGGAATTGCTCAAAAGCAGAAACACTACCTGATTTCAGTGCGCTCAGTATTCTTGGCGCTAAGGTAGGATTACTCTGTATTTGGGTAATTGCTTCTGTGGCGATCGCCATTTTACCTGCTGTAGTTGTAACAGAGTATGATTGTTCTAGCTGTTCGAGGAGTTTTTGAATTTTGGTTGCAGCTTCAACAAGACTTACTGGTTGTCCTGCGGCGTAATAATCATCTTGTATATAGTTCCCTTGAATATGCTCATTATAATTTCCACCCTCTGTCTTGATAAAGCGATTTCCAGTCACTATTACATCTCCTAATTAGTTTACTTAACACAATCCCATTTCTAAGTATATCAACTGAAATTAACATTGTCTATAAGATTGGCTGTTGCTCCTTAGCGACTCTGCGTAAAACCTAAAAGAGCGATCGCACCAACACCAACAACCCTTAATCACCTACAATAGTTAATAAGCCTTATTTACAGCAACTTTACAAATATGACTCAATTACTCGAAAAGGCGATATCCCAAATAAAGCAACTACCCGAAAGCGAACAAAATAGAATTGCTTTACTCATCCTCAAAGTCTTAGAAGGTAATTTAGTTGAGGAGAACTTATCTATTATTGATGAAAGTGACACTTGGACAGAAGAAGACCAACTTGAGATCACATCTTTTTCTTTACAAAATACACCATAAATTATGACACACCAAGAATTAGAAACCCAACTCCTAGCACTAACTCCAACAGAAAAAGCCGAAGCCATACAGATATTAACTCAAACTTTAAATCAAAATTCATATCGCATTACCAAAACCCCAGGTGTTTGTGGTGGTGAAGCCTGTATTGCTAATACTCGGATTCCTATTTGGTTGTTAGTAGAATCTCGACGTTTCGGTATTAGTGAAGCACAAATTCTAGATGATTATCCTCATCTATCTGCGGCTGATTTAGTAAATGCTTGGGCTTATGCAAATGCACACCCAGAAGAAATTGAAACAGCAATTCAAAAAAATGAGGCGGCTTAAATAGTGGTGCGTCTTTATGCAGATGAACAATTTCCCCGCATAGTCAGCGAATTATTACGCAATCTTGGTCATGATGTGTTGACAGTGCAAGAAGCAGGAAAAGGTAATCAAGCTATACCTGATGAAGAAGTTTTAAGTTTTGCTATTCAAGAAAAACGGGCAATTTTAACACTAAATCGCTATGACTTTATTCAGCTACACCGCTTACAACCAAACCACTCAGGAATTATTGTTTGTACAAATGATAGTGATAGAAATAGAATGTCACAACGCCTTCATGAAGCTATTTGCCAGGAAGGAAATTTAGCAGGAAAACTTATTCGAGTAGTTCGTCCTTCTATCTAAATCCTGATGCTCCTGATTCTTTTCTCCTTTGGGACTTTAGGCGAAATAAAAATATTTTCTATCTAAAGATTTTCCACCAAACGCCCACAAATTGAATTCAACGTCTCTTTGGTACACACCGGACTGCGTGGTGGTGGTAACTCTGTATTAGGCCAGCCAGGTAAATTACTACAGGGACACAATAATGATGGCATTCCCATATTTTTTAAAGCTACAGGCATTGCACAACGGCCACAAGGGAGCATTTCCCATGTAGAGGTTAGTAATTCAGTAATCGTTTCCTGTGTTCCATCTAGATAACAGTCACCTGTTGCCGGATCAAGGATTTGTAGCCAGCACTCTTCAAATTCTTGGCTATAGCGATCGCCTTGGATAATAGTTTTAGGTAAAAAGCTTACCTTACCATTTACAGCTATAACCTTCTTCCCTAACTGAAACCAGTAGGCAAGATAATTTTTAACTTCATTTTTGGTTGCCATGCACCCATTTTAGATGCCTATTAAGTAGTTTTATGGATGCAATCTTTAAATTTGCATTAAGATTGAGGCAGAAGACAGGAGGCAAGAGGCAAGAGGCAAGAGGCAAGAGGCAAGAGAATAATATATTTCTCCCCTATTCCCTATTCCCTATTCCCTATTCCCTGAATTAAAGGTACACCTAATACACTCAGGTTGAGCGCATGGCCACCTGTAACTAAATAAACAGGTTGGCAAATAGTCCCTAGTTGTCGAACTAAAGAACCGAGGCGATCGCGGAATTTACGCCCTATCGGATAAGCTGGAACTACACCCCATCCCGTTTCTTCCGCCACAAATATCACGTCAGCCTCAACTAAAGGCAACATTTCTAACAACTCTGACACAATATTTTCCCAATCCAAATCATCTTCTTCTAGAAAATTCGCCACCCAAGTTCCCAAGGAATCAACCAACAGGCAGGTATTAGGTTGTGATTGTGCTAAGGTAGCAGTCAGTTCTATCGGCACAGATAAAGTGATCCAATCTTCAGGCCGTCTTTGTTGATGTTTTTCAATCCGTTGTTGCCATTCTGGATCATCGGGATTTTGTGTGGCTGTAGCCACATAAAGGACAATTTTACCGAAATTTATCGCTAAATTTTCCGCCCATTCGCTTTTACCAGACCTGGCTGCACCAGTCACCAAAATTACTTGACTCATGATTTCATCATATAATCTTTAAACAGGAAGAATACTTGAGTTCACCAAACTATAGGAGGAGGCAGGAGGCAGTGGACAGGAGGCAGGAGGAAATACCTGATCCTGTATGATTTTTAAGTTTCAGTTCCTATCTACATTCAAGTGCATACCTCTATATTTCTACAGGGAAGCTACCTACATTTACCAATAACCGCAGCCATAGGATCTGCACTCTAGGAATTCTTTCTTGATCAAGACCATAAACTTTAGGATATTTGTATGAAAGCAGGGTTAAAACGGATTGAAGCAACGCTACATGATTTAGATAGTCGTAATGATGATGTCACCACAGAAACAGGTGAAGACAGCAAACGATCTTTCTCCTTTCGTATTAGTATCCGTCCCCAGGAGTCTCAAGGAAATTCCTCTGCTACACCACAAACCCCTGATAGCAAATCAGATCCAGATCAAATCCGTAATAATATACAGAATAATTTATTTCCTCACCACGATTCTGTACAGGCATTTCCTGCCAAAGAAAATGGTGAAAAAATCCCCACACTACCAAAATTTAAGACTCCTACCTTTAGCAATCATCGTCATGTAGCTAATCCAGCCCTAGCGATGAATATGTTACAAGAAATTCAGGAAAAAGTGGCTGGTTGGCAAAGAGAATTGCAAAAAATTGTCCAGCAGATTCAGGATCTTTATTTGGAAGGGCCAATTATTAATGGTTGGTTGGAATCAAATGTACAAGAACCAGAAATACCAGGAACAGCCACATTACGCCATGCAGAAGTTGAACAGTTGATGAACTATGTGGAAGAAATTTGTGCTAGTGGTGGCAAAGAATTTTCTCAACCTCTGCATACAGACTACCGACTATGTGGGGTAGATACCGCCGGTCAGGTTTGGTCACGACCCTGCCCCGTTGAACAAGTACCTAGCGTGAGTATAGCGATCGCCCGTCACCAAAGATTACGCCAACTCCTCACTAGACAACAGGATCTAGAAAATCGCTTGAGTCAACTCGCAGAAACTTTAGTCATGCTACACAGTTATATTCAACAAAGTTGAAAACAGGAGTTCAGGAGTTTAGGAGGCAAGAGGCAAGAGGCAAGAGGCAAGAAAATCTCTATTCCCTGTTCCCTGTTCTCTGTTATGGTAGAATTACCAGTAACCAAATTCCATCAATACCATGTCAGATATCCAAATCTCTGCCATCATCTGTACTCACAACCGAGATACCTATTTAGGGGCGGCGATTGATAGCTTGTTGGTGCAAGACTTTCCTGGTAACTTTGAAGTTTTAGTAGTGGATAATGGGTCTAGCGATCGCACCCGTGAAGTAGTAACACAAAGAACTACAGATCCGCGCCTGAAGTATATCTTTGAACCAACCATTGGTTTATCTGTAGCGCGTAACACAGGAGCGAAAGCGGCAAAAGCAGACATTCTCGCTTATTTAGATGATGATGCCGTAGCCAGTCCTAGCTGGTTAAAATTTTTGTATTCTGCATACTTGGATAATCCCAAATTAGCGATCGCTGGAGGTAAAATTACCCTCCTGTGGCCACCAGGGATCGCCCAACCAAAATGGATGTCTAACGCACTCACCAGCAACCTAGGCCAATACAACCTGGGAAATGAATTATTATACATTGACAAACCAGGACTTACACCTAGAGGCTTAAATTACTCCATCCGTAGTAGTTTCCTTACAGAAATTGGTGGCTTTGATCCCCAACTAGGACGAGTAGGCAAAAACCTCCTCTCCAACGAAGAACTACAAATGACAGAATTAGCCCTCCAACGCCAATGGCAAGTAGCCTACATTCCCCAAGCCCTAGTTGCCCACAACGTCGCCCCAGAAAGAATCAAACCCTCCTGGTTTTTGAGTCGAGGGTGGTGGCAAGGAATCAGTGAATACTACCGAGAACAACAGGCAGGTAAAGCCGGTCTTGCCCAACTCTCAACAGGTGGTGAAAGACTTTTACGTGGAGTATATAAAGCATTACAGTATATATTAGATCCAGCAGAATGTTTTGATAAACTAGTTTATACTTATTGTCAAATTGGTTACTTGAAAGCTGCTATTCAAGGACTACTCAGTAAATCTGATCAGTAATAAATTATTATGTCATCTAAACTACCAGTATCAGTTCTGGTCCCCGCCAAAAACGAAGAACTCAACCTGCCAGCCTGTTTGACCAGTCTAGCAAGAGCCGATGAAATCTTTATTGTAGATTCTCAAAGTACAGATAAAAGTATAGAAATTGGTGAAAAATACGGAGCAAGCGTAGTTCAGTTCCACTTTAATGGTCGCTGGCCAAAAAAGAAAAACTGGTCATTAGAAAACCTGCCTTTTCGTAACGAATGGGTATTAATTGTAGATTGTGACGAACGAATCACCCCAGAACTGTGGGATGATATCGCCGAAGCCATTCAAAGTGATGAATATGATGGTTATTATCTCAATCGGCGGGTATTTTTTCTAGGGAAATGGATTCGTTACGGTGGTAAATATCCTGACTGGAACTTGCGATTATTTAAACACAAAAAAGGTCGTTACGAAAACCTCAACACAGAAGACATTGCTAACACAGGTGATAACGAAGTTCACGAACACGTTATCTTACCCGGAAAAGTCGGCTATCTGAAAAATGATATGCTCCATGAAGACTTCCGCGACCTTTATCACTGGTTAGAAAGACATAATCGTTATTCTAACTGGGAAGCCCGTGTTTACTACAACCTACTCACCAATAAAGAGGAAACTGGTACAATAGGCGGTAAATTGTTTGGTGACGCAGTACAGCGTAAACGCTTCTTAAAAACAATTTGGGTACGTTTACCATTTAAACCTTTCCTGCGCTTTATCTTGTTTTATATCATTCAGCGTGGTTTCTTAGACGGTAAAGCTGGATATATTTACGGCAGATTATTAAGTCAATATGAATATCAAATTGGGGTCAAACTTTATGAATTACGCAATTGTGGCGGTAAATTGAATATTGCTAAATCCACAGATACAGCAGCAAAAAACCAGGAAATTCAGCAGTCAGCAAGTTAAAATTGGCAAATTCTATGACCCCAACCCCACCACCAACTACCGATGATCCTCCCTTTCTCGACCTACGCAAGTATGATCAATCCTGGTTTGATCGAGGCCGTCCCGGTTGGTATGTTTTATTATGGTGGTTAGTTCAGGCGATCGCCTTTCCACTCACTCCCCAACCCCTAAATATACTCCGTTGCAGCTTATTACGTTTATTTGGCGCTCGCATTGGTAAAGGCGTATTTATTCGTCCCACAGCCAGATTTACCTACCCTTGGAAAGTCTCCATTGGAGATTATAGTTGGGTAGGTGATGACGTAGTTTTCTACAGTCTCGATCACATCAACATTGGAGAACATTGCGTCATTTCCCAAAAAACCTACCTTTGTACTGGTAGTCATGACATCAACGATCCCGCATTTGGCTTAAAAACAGCCCTGACAGGAGGACAAGATAGCTAGAAGCTAGAGAGAGCAAGCTTCATAGCTCTTTGCCCTTTGATGTAATCCTTCAACCGATAGCGGCTAAATTGCATTAATTCTTCTATAGTTTTTTGGAACATTTGATGTACCCCAA
>JBJTUF010000026.1:0-25012 GCA_046080565.1 Cuspidothrix sp.
GTTGTTGAGGGTATTAACAACAAACTCAAGTTGATTAAACGTTCTGCTTATGGATTTAGAAATTTTGATAATTTCCGATTAAGATGCTTGCTTACTTGGAAGTTCAAATATTAGTTTAGCATACTATGTACTGATGAACCACATTTATCAAGTGCAATTACCGGATATTCTCAGATCACCAGGAGAAGAATTTGAGATTTTATTAGAAATTACATTATCATATAAAGCTCAACCACGGAGAACAAGGCGTAATAGAAGAAAGTATTTATCAACTTGGTTAGATTGGGACTGTAGCAAAAAAGGTGAAGATAAACAGCATTTTTTAGGAAGAATGTTAGCTAATTATCAGATTCCAGAAGATGCTCAAAAAGGAGATGAGTTATTTACCTGGACTCTTGGTAAAGAAAAACGCTATAAAAGCATTAAAAATGTATCTAGAAGTATAGGAACTATCCAAAAAGATTGGGCGTTTGTAAAATCTTACGACTTAACAGAAGCATTTTGTATAGCAGTAGTAGGACATGAAGGATGGAATAATGATCCTTTTGCTGAAGTTCCATATTCTCTAGTTGTGAGTTTTGAAGCAATACAAGCTGATATTCCTATTTATATTCCAATAGTTGAGGCTCAAATTGAACCAGAGATTGAAACACCTCTAGAAATACAAACTTTTTAAATAGCTAATTTTACACTCATAACCCACTACAAAATTAATTTACCAACCCACTCCCACCATGAACCAAACCATATTTCACCTCGCATTCCCCTTCATCAACATCTCCCAAACCAAAGAATTTTACATTGACTGTTTAGGTTGCATCCCCGGAAGAGAAAACCCCCATGCCTTAATTCTCAACTTTTATGCACGGAAATGATCCATATCCCCCTAGAGGCTAAACAAGAAGCCCTAATAATCAAAATCCCCAACTTCAGAGGAGAAGTCAGGGATGTGGTGCTAACTAGCAGAGGTATTTAATTCCTGTTCCCTTTGCTCACGTTTTTTGCGATCAGCAGATAGTATATCTGCCATAACAATTAGTGCTTGTGCCATTTTTTCGAGGTTAGAACTATAGAGTTCTAAATCCTTGATGAGTTTGTCTTCAGGAAGATGTAAACCGTTGGCGATCGCTTTTAATGCTTCCGCTCGTTGTTTATCATCTTTGACAAATTCAGCATCGGATTCTAACAATAATGACAACAACCCTACACCAAACAAGCGACTATATTTAAAATTAGTATTGGATTTAATCGCTTCTAGACGTTTTTGCAAATCTGCATCTTGACTTAAGGAACTGTCTTGACTCAAGCCAGCAATTAAATCTTGAATTGGTAGACTAGCTGCTAAAGCTTTCAATTTAGACGCATCTTGTCGGTAATGCTGAGGATCTTGTTCTACAGCTTGACAAATTGCCCGGAAAATTGAATCTTGATCCGTTGTTGGTTGGTAGCCTTCCATAAAACGGTCAAAAGTCGTCGCAACGCCCAAGGCATAAATTGCATCGTAGCTAAAATCAACATTTACTGATAGCAGATGCATTTCTACCATCAACTCTTCTACTACCCGGCGGTAAATAGTATTAATTGGCCTAGTATGGAGAGTATAAAAGGTTCGTTTTGTATCGGATACTGTACGGACGTTATTCACAAAGAAAATTATCAGAGAGACATATTGTTATTCTCTAGTATGAACTAATTAGTCCCAATTCGTGAAAGTCAAATCAAAAAGCAGTTTATTACTGTTATTGATTAGCCAAACTGCGGGGAGGAGTATGATAAACTTCCTCTTCAGTATCAAAAATTTGAAATACAGTATCCATCATTGTCACTTCAAACACTAGCTTGGCTTCGGGATGAACATTACAAATGCGAAAACTGCCTTTGACTCTATCAGCATCTCGCATACCAGCAACGAGAGAAGTCAGTCCAGAACTATCAATAAAATTTACTTGGCCTAAATTGACCACAACATGAGGACTGTGTTTAGAAATACATTCCTGTAGCTTCAGTCTAAATTGCCAAGCAGTAGTAATATCTAAGCGACCTGCTGGTGTCAATACTGTAAGAGTATGACCGTCTTCAGTTGTCAAGGTTTTTTGATCTATATTCAGCACTGAACCAATACTTCTTTACTAATATTTACCAATTACTAATTAACACACTGGGAAAGTAAATAGGTATCACACTATCTACTTAGAATGATACTTGCTTATTAGTGTAGCTTACCACTGTGGTATTTAACGACAATCAGGAGCTAATTGGTAGCTGTTAACGGTCAACTGTTAAGTGTCAACCGTCAATGGTTAACTCTCACCTATATCTGATTTGGTTTCCAGTTGATCCAATCTTGAGGCTTGAGGAAAGTATCGTACAACTCGGCTTCAGGAGAATTTGGTTCTGGTTGATAACCATATTCCCAACGTACTAAAGGAGGTAGAGACATGAGAATTGATTCTGTGCGGCCATTGGTTTGCAATCCAAAAATTGTACCTCGGTCATAAACCAAGTTAAATTCTACATATCTACCCCGACGATATAATTGGAAATTGCGTTGGCGATCGCCATATTCCAAACCATGGCGGCGTTCTACAATTGGTGTATAGGCTGGTAAAAATGCTCTAGCACAGTCTTGTACTAACGAGAATAACTCTTCCCATGTTCGTGGCTGTAATGCCCCAACTTGATTACTATAATTAGCTGCGTCACCCTTGGGATCTGGGCCACGATAGATAGTACCTTGGCCATCTTGATAATCTAAAAATAATCCACCAATCCCCCGTGTTTCACCCCGATGTTTTAAATAAAAATACTCATCACACCAGCGTTTAAACACCGGATAATATTCAGGATGGTGTTGGTCACAAGCTTGTTTTAAGGTTTCATGAAAATGTTTTGCATCTTCAGCAAAGGGATAATAAGGTGTTAAATCAGCACCACCACCAAACCACCAAACCGGCCCAGCTTCAAAATAGCGGTAATTTAAATGTACTGTAGGCACATAGGGATTACGTGGATGCAACACCAAAGAAGTACCAGTTGCATAAAAACCATGTCCCTCGGCTTCTGGACGCTGGGCTAAAATGGAAGGGGGTAAATGAGATCCCCAAACTTCAGAAAAATTTACACCTGCTTGTTCAAAGATTGCCCCATCTCGCAATACCCGCGATCGCCCACCGCCTCCTTCTGGACGCTTCCAGCTATCCTCCTGAAACGTGCTGACACCATCTAATTTTGCTAGAGCTTGGGTAATTTCGTCTTGCAAATTTTGCATAAACTCACTGACTCTAGCCTGAGCATTTACACCAGGAAGAAAATTAGCTGATTCCTTTGTGATTGTGGGGGTTTGCGAGTTGGTTAACATAGATTCCCGAACCTAAAATTACAATTTTCAAACAATTACAAATTTTTCTTGTCAAAACTTGTCAACAGTGAGAGTCACAAATCCGGCTTAATTTGCCAAAACAGTTTTTTAATTATACGTCTAAACAAAACCGTTCCAAACGCCTTCAAATTTCCGTTGGCACAGAAGTTACTCCAACTCACACATATCATATCTGAACACTCATTTTCATAGTCACAGAAAGAATCTTATCGCAAGTGGCAGGTAGGAGGTGGCACGTGGCAGGGGAAAAGCCTTATCCTGTATGATTTTTAAGTTTGAGTTTGTATTTTATTCAACTACATACCGCTATATTATTCTGGTTAAAGATTTTTATGTTTTTTTGAGAAGGAAGAGTTTGAGTACAATTTTCTCAAATCTCATAGTTACCAAACAAAATGTAAAGCAATGTAAAGCATTGTAAAAATTGTATGGAACAGATCAAAACAATGCCAAGTTGGTTATCCAAATTGATTCATCGTCAGCACCGCCGCTTTTGCGTTTCCTTGGTGCGAACCTATAGAGAGATTAGTTCCGCATCTGTAGATGAACTGTGGCAGAAAGTAGTTGACTTAACAGATGTGTCTTGGCATCCCCTCCTCAAAAGTACCAATGTTCCATTAGGATTAGTCCCCAAACCAGGATTGATATTTCAAGCAGTCACAAGATTTTGGCCTATTCCCATTCAAATTTTTGTCGAACGAGTCAATCCCAAACAGATGCTAACCATCCGGGTTTTAGCAATTCCTGGCATTGAAGAAAGAGTAACATATCAAGTAGAATCAACCCTCTGTGGGTCTTACTTGTCATATTCAGTGACTTTACGTGGTTGGTTATCACCCCTAATCTGGTCTTTATCTCGTCCCTATGTAGACCGAGTAGCTAAGGCACTCATAGAATCAGTGGAAAATCCTGTATTACCCCAGAAAAAAGCTCTAAATAGTAGCTGCTTTGATTTTTAGAGGTAGGAGGTAGGAGGCAGAGGACAGGAGGGAGGGGAGCAGATTTTTTGACTGACAACTGATAACTGACAACTAACAATTACCCCAATAAAGTTAAGATTTTAGTAGTTTCAATAAAAATTTTTTCAGCTTTATAGAAGCGGCAACGGTAAACACACTATGTATGATGTCCTAGATTCCCACTCCGTCCTGGAAGTGTTGCGGCCAGTAGAAGATCCAGAACTTCGCAAAAGTCTGGTAGAACTAAACATGATTCGCAACGTCAAAATTGACGGTGGCAAGGTTAGTTTCACCTTGGTGTTAACCACTCCCGCTTGTCCTTTACGGGAATTTATTGTCGAAGATTGTAAAAAAGCTATTCAAAAACTACCCGGTGTTACAGATATCAGTGTGGAAGTAACAGCAGAAACACCCCAACAAAAAAGCCTACCAGATCGGAATGGTGTACCTGGAGTGAAAAATATTATTGCTGTTTCTAGCGGTAAAGGTGGTGTTGGTAAAAGCACAGTGGCTGTAAATATTGCTGTTGCAATAGCACAAACTGGGGCAAAAGTCGGTTTATTAGATGCGGATATTTACGGGCCGAATGATCCGACCATGTTGGGGTTGAGTGATTCTGAAATTAATGTCCGTTCTACAGAAGCAGGGGACATCCTTGAACCAGCTTTTAATCATGGTGTTAAGCTAGTTTCCATGGGCTTTTTAATTGACCGAGATCAGCCAGTGATTTGGCGCGGTCCGATGCTCAATGGTGTGATTCGTCAGTTTCTCTATCAAGTGGAATGGGGAGAATTAGATTATTTAATTGTGGATATGCCCCCCGGAACTGGAGATGCTCAGTTAACACTTACCCAAGCCGTACCGATGGCTGGAGCAGTAATTGTCACCACACCCCAAACTGTAGCCTTGTTAGACTCCCGGAAGGGGTTGCGGATGTTCCAACAGTTAAATGTCCCAGTTTTGGGAATTGTGGAAAATATGAGCTATTTTATCCCTCCAGATCAACCAGATAAGCAATATGACATTTTTGGTTCTGGTGGTGGTTCAAAAACAGCTACAGAATTGGGAGTACCCCTATTAGGATGTGTACCCTTAGAAATTTCTACCAGAATTGGCGGTGATAGTGGTGTACCCATAGTCATTGGTGAACCCAACTCAGCCGCAGCCAAAGCACTGACAGCGATCGCTCTTAATATAGCAGGTAAAGTATCAGTCGCTGCTTTGACATAATTAAAGGCAAGAGGCAAGAGGCAAGAGCCAAAAGGCAAAAGGGAAAAGGCAAAAGAATTTTCTCCCCTGCTCCCCTGCTCCTCCGCCCCTCTGCTCCCCTGCTCCCTGCACCCCTGCACCCCTTCTCCCCTGCCCAACTTCCTCTCCACACAATGTTATTAAAACGTTCCTCTCCTAAAAATGGTTGGCAATCTTGGTTTAAGCCCTGGCAACAAATGGATGGGCTGTTATTTATTTTACCAGTTGCCTTGAGTATGTTCGGTGGGCTGATGATTCTCAGTACAGAACTGAACCAACCTGTAACTGACTGGTGGTGGCACTTGTTGATAGCTAGTATTGGTACAATCATTGCCCTATTTTTAGCTCGTTGCCGTTATGAAAACCTCATGCAATGGCATTGGTTCACCTACGGCTTAACCAACTTTAGTTTAATCGCGGTCATGATTGTTGGTACAAGTGCTAAAGGCGCACAGCGTTGGATTAGTATTGCTGGCTTTAATGTCCAACCGTCAGAATTTGCCAAGGTGGGATTAATCATTACCTTAGCTGCTTTATTACATAAATCTACAGCCTCGACTCTAGATAGTTTTTTCCGTGTTTTGGCCATTACGGCTATCCCTTGGGCTTTAGTATTTTTACAGCCTGACCTGGCAACATCACTGGTATTTGGAGCAATATTTTTAGGAATGTTGTATTGGGCAAATGCCAATCCTGGCTGGTTAATACTGATGATGTCCCCGGTAATAGCAGCAATTCTATTTAGTATTTCTTGGCCATTATCAACGCCTATCGTTATATCTAAAAATATATCACTGAGTATATCAGGTTTAATCTGGGCAGTAGCAATGGGGATAGTCGGTTGGTTTAGTCTCCCCTGGAGGCGATTTGGTATTGCTGCTATTGCTTCATTCTCTCTCAATATGCTAGGTGGTGAATTAGGTATTTTTGGTTGGAATCATGTATTAAAGGAATATCAAAAAAGCCGTCTGAGTGTATTTATTAACCCAGAACATGATCCATTTGGTGCTGGTTATCACCTGATTCAATCCCGTATTGCTATTGGTGCGGGTGAAGTTTGGGGTTGGGGTTTATTTAAAGGTCCCATGACTCAGTTAAATTTCGTTCCTGAACAGCATACAGACTTTATTTTCTCTGCTGTTGCTGAAGAATTTGGTCTTGTGGGTTGTTTGATTGTATTATTCGTCTTTTTCTTAATTTGCTTACGTCTGGTTCATGTAGGTCAAACTGCCAAAGATAATTTTGGCTCATTGTTAGCTATTGGGGTTTTGTCCATGATTGTGTTTCAACTAATTGTGAATGTTGGGATGACAGTTGGTTTAGCTCCTGTGGCGGGAATACCCCTCCCTTGGATGAGTTACGGACGTTCGGCAATGCTAACTAACTTTATTGCGATCGGCATAGTAGAATCTGTGGCTAATTATCGTCAACGGCAAAAGTATTATTGAGTAGGAGTTCAGGAGTCAGGAGTTCAAGAAAGAAGAAAAGATAATTTTCAGGCAAGCTTTACAGAGATTTTTGTTTATTCCCAAAATGTTAAAGCTGTAGTCAGGACGATTAGTACATGATTTATCCTTGAAACCTAATCATAGCAAGGATTTTACTATTTTCTTTTGCAACAAAGCCTCTTGCCTTATGCCATAAATTAATTTTGCCCAGGTACTGATCAGAAAAAATTTAAAAAAATCTCAAATTTGATAAATCCATTTTGGCTTGAGGTTTGTATATCTAATGAAAGCCAAAATAAATCAAATCAAAATCATGAAAAAGCTTACAACCCTTTCCTTATTAGGTATCGTCGGTTTAGTTGGTACGATTGGGATTACTTATAGCGTTAATGCTGGTATTTTCTCCCAAAATACTCAAGCTAACACTATCATGGCTCAACCTAAAGAAATGATGGGTAAACCAGGAGAAATATCATTAGCTAAAGAACTCCAAGGAAAACCAGTGGTAGTAGATATTTATGCAACTTGGTGTCCAGGATGTAAAAATATTGCACCTACATTATCTAGTCTGAAAGAAAAGTATAAAGATAAAGTCAATTTTGTAGTTTTTGATGTCACAGATAAAAAAACTAGTGCTGCTAGTGAAAAGAAAGCTAAAGAATTAGGTTTATATAAATTCTTCCAAGCTAATAAATCTAAAACTTCCACTGTTGCGATTATTAACTCTGCCAATGGTAAAGTGATCACTCAGTTTAGAAATAATACAAATCAAGAGGATTACAAAAAAGTATTAGATGCACAGATAGGTAAAAAATAATCAGGTTTTTAGTCTTAAACCCTGCCAAATAAGGATTCTAGACTTTATAAGTATTTTCATAGTCTACTATCAATACTGCTCGGTTAAGGCTAAAAAGTAATTATACGGTAGGTTGGGTTGAGGAACGAAACCCAACATTATCCAATACTACTCGGTTAAGCCTTTTTTGGGCATTACAAATAACGATATTTCAAGGGCTTCAGCCTTATTTATTTCGTTAACTGAGCAGTAAGCTGTTACGCATTTACTTTTTTTGCCAAAAAACCTTACTGCAGGCACTCTAGACTACAAAATATTAAATTTAGCTGCGTAACAGCTTATTGCAACATTATCGAGGATTTTGTTGGGTTTCGCTGTTGCTCAACCCAACCTACATTTCCTTAACCGACAAGTATTGAGTCTACTATTTCTAGGAGGCATTTTCCGAAATGTCTCCAATTTTAACCACGCTCAAATTAGGAGAATATCATGTTATCTGAAACAGAAAATAAACAGAATAATTCGCAATTCAAAAAATCTAAAAAATTTGTATTACCTTTAATCTTTTTTTAGGAACTATCTTATTAATCGTAGGAGTACATTATTTTGAAGCCGCTTCTAGTGGTTTAGAATATGCGATTTCATTAATAGAGAATAGTTATCAGCAATGGTTTGGAAAACAGAATACTACCAACCCATTAATATTGTTTCCTTTGGCATTTATTGGTGGTTTATTAGCTAGTGTTTCTCCCTGTATTTTGGCACTTTTACCAGTTAATTTAAGTTATATTGGTACAATCAAAATTACCACTCATCGGGATGCGTTTATTAAGGCTGGTTTATTTGTTTTGGGGAATATAACCATACTCAGTATGTTTGGTTTATTTTCTTCCTTTGCATCTTTTGTAATTGTAGATTTTCGTGGTCATATTAATATTATTATTGGGGCAATTATTCTAGTTATGGGTTTGAGTTTTGCGGGAATTTTCCATTTACCTTTACCCCAAACTCAAATATCTTTACCAATTAATGGCCCCTATGGAGTCGGCTTAACATTTGCTTTAGTTAGTTCTCCCTGTGCTAGTCCGGTACTGTTTGCAGTTTTAGCAGCAGCTGCCGCCACTGGTTCTCAGCTTCTGAGTGTTTTAACAATGGTGTTTTACGCTTTGGGGTATACATTTATTATCTTCCTTGCCAGTTTATTCACAGGACTGGTCAAACAACGTCAGGTATTATTAAATAAGTCTGATTGGGTAATTCGCTTTGGTAGTGCTGCTTTAATACTTGCGGGAGGATACTATATTGTTACGGGTATTCGCTGGTTTTTCTAAAAAAATGTTACCTAATCAGACAGATGTAGAGGTATTTGCATCTCTAAAATCCGGTAATTTGTCGGCTTTAGCTACTATTTATGACCGTTATGGAGAAGCTGTTTATCGCTTGGCTTTACGGATGCTGGGGAATGTGACTGAAGCGGAAGATTTAACTCAGGAAGTGTTTTTAGCTTTTTGGCGTAATTCTAGTTATGACCCAAATCGGGGTGCAATGTTAACTTTTCTGATGACTATAACTCGTTCGCGGGCTATTAATCGTTTATCACAAAAGCGATCGCAATTACAACTAGTTGAACGGTTAGGAAATACTCAACCTCCAGAGGTCAAAAATCCACTTATGGATCAAGTTTCGGTATCAGAAATTTCGCAAATTGTCACTGAAGCATTACAACAAATACCAGAGAATCAACGCCAAATTTTAGAAATGGCTTACTATGATGGCTTGAGTCAATCAGAAATTACTAAACAGTTAAATATACCTTTAGGAACTGTAAAAACTCGGACAAGACAAGGACTATTAAAACTTAGAAAACTGCTGACAAATTTAGTGGAATAATTATGGAAAATCAACAACCTGGAGAATGGGATGAACTTTTAGCAGGTTATGTTTTAGACGATCTTTCCCCGGAAGAAATTGTCAAAGTTAAAGAACATTTAGCACAAAATCCAGAATTAAGAACAGAAATAGCTAATTTAGAAACAACCTTATCTTTATTACCTCTATCTTTACCACAAACTACGCCATCAAAAAGTATTAGGGAAAAAATTCTTCAATCTCCACAGTTATCTCTGATATCTTCTCCATCTATACCCATTTGGAAAAAACCACAGATATGGATATTATTAATTCTAGGTTTTGGGTCTGTGGCTATGACAGCATTAGGATTTACAAATTATCGCTTGCAGCAACAATTAGCTGTAGCAGAAACAGAATTATCTAGTTATAAAGATGCGATCGCTTTATTACGTAAACCTAATAACCGGCTACTGGCAATTAAAAGCATGAAATATCAACAACAATCTTCTGGTAGCTTATTAATTGCTCCCCAGGAACAAACAGCCATGTTAAGTTTACAAAATATATCTCCATTACCCCAAGGAAAAGTTTATCGAATGTGGGCGTTTGTGGATGGAAAAAAAGTAGCTTGTGCAGAATTTATTCCTAATCAAGAAGGTAAAGTATTTTTAAAATTACCTTTAGAAAGTTGGGCAAATACTACTACTATAACAGTTACTATTGAACCATCGGCAGAAACCCCAGAACCTACTGGAGAAACTGTGATGATGGGTGGAAAATTACTATAAGTAATTGCATAAAATTAATTACACAAATTGTTGTACTTGGCGATGAGCTTGTATTAATAACAACAATATCTCTAAGGTCGAATACTCCTGTTTACTCAAATGCTTTCCAAAAATTGTTTGATCTGATTGTGGTAAGATTATCTTGCTGTGCAGGCTTCCTTGTCGCTAATTTTTTTCTCCCCTATTCCCTATTCCCTAATAAGCATTAAGCTATTAAATAGGAAACCAATAAGAGTAAATATGATGATTCTACCTGGAGCAACTGTTCGCGTTAAAAATCCTGCTGATACATATTATCGGTTTGAAGGACTTGTACAACGAGTTAGTGATGGTAAAGTAGCTGTACTGTTTGAAGGTGGTAATTGGGATAAAATCATTACTTTCCGACTGACAGAATTAGAACCTGTGGAAACTACAGTTCAGAAAAAAGGAAAATAATACAGCAAAATTCAGTACAGGCGAACGGCCGTTCGCCCCTACAGAACTTCAAAAGGCAAAAAAATCTCTATTCACTGTTCCCTAAATCCTGACTTCTTTTTTAATTTTTAATTGATAATTTTTAATTGCTTATGCGTCTACCTTTACCACAGTTCGCTATTAGCAATAGCCATTCTCAACATTTTGCAGAGATAATTGAAACCACAACTACAGAATTTTTAGCCCAGTGTTTAGAACCAGAAGACCTGAGTTTTCCACCTATGCCACCTTTTGGAAGTTGGGTTTGTGCTGTAGATGAAGAATCTGGTAATCAAGTTTATGCTGTGGTTTATCATGCCACAACTATGCCGATTGATTCTGTACATCGAGCAGTTGCTTTAGGATTATCCTTAGAGGCTTTGCGTGAGGAACAACCGCAAATATTTTCTATGCTAAAAACGGAATTTCGCGCTGCAATTGTGGGATTTCAGGAAAAATCTATTAATAGTAATAATGGCAAAACATATCAATATTTGCCACCGCGTCCGCCACAAATTCACCAAGCTGTTTATCATTCTCAAGCTGAAGAAATTATTCAGTTTACGGAAGAATTAGATTTTCTACGCACATTACTTTTTATTAGTGGTGCGCCTGTAGATTCTTTAGTAGCAGCGACTATTCGAGGAATATATCAGTTACGTAAACATGATCGAGAATGGTTAATCAAAGCTGGACGACATCTGAGTATTTTACTCAAAGATGATTATGATCGTTTGCGTTATATTTTGAGTCAAATTCACCCATAATAAATAGGGGTTGTACCGGAAAGTCTTGCTGTAAGGGTAGGCAATAGGCAAGAGTTTGGAACGTATGAAGTATATACCTTTGGCGATCGCTATTCAACAACCATTAACCCTAAATTTTGTAGTTTTTATATATAGCTATAGCCATTGAGATTAGGACATTGTTGATCCTTAAAACCTAACCATAGCAGGGTTTTCACCCTTGCCTATTGTCTATTGCCTGCCTCTACAAAAAGACTTCTTGGTGTAAAACCTACATATACTCCTTTACAAAATACAACTGGAATTTTGATCACAAATTCCGATCCTTCTCCGGGCTTAGATATACAGTAAAGTTCACCACCATGTTTATGAACGACTATTTGATAACTAATTGATAATCCTAGTCCTGTACCTTTACCAACAGGTTTAGTCGTAAAAAATGGATCAAATAATCGCTTTTGTATATCCTCTGGAATACCTGAACCATTATCGGCTATGCGAATAGTGACATGATTATCAGTTGTTAGTTCTGTATGAATACAAAGTTGTAATTTTTTGCGGGTTTTGAGAATGGAATTATCAGTTTCACAAAGGGCATCAATAGCATTGGCTATTATATTCATAAATACCTGATTGAGTTGTCCAGCATAGCATTCTATTAAGGGTAAGTTTTGATCATATTCTTTAATTAATTCAATTTCTCTCCGATCTGGTTTAGCTTTTAAATTATGTTTGAGGATGATTAATGTATTTTCTATACCTTCATGAATATTAACGGACTTAATTTCTGATTGATCAAGTCTAGAAAAGTTACGCAATGATAAGACTATTTCATTAATTCTGCTAGCACCAACTTTCATCGAAGATAGTAATTTAGGTAAATCTTCTTTAATAAATTCTATTTCTATACCATCATCTTTGGCTTTTTTAAATACTGTATTGTGGGGTTTTCCCTGTTGATAACAATCTAGAAAATAAAGTAAATCATTAACATAATCAATAGCATAATTAAGATTGCCATAGATAAAATTCATCGGATTATTTATTTCATGGGC
Source organism: Cuspidothrix sp. (assembly GCA_046080565.1). Lineage (GTDB taxonomy): Bacteria > Cyanobacteriota > Cyanobacteriia > Cyanobacteriales > Nostocaceae > Cuspidothrix. Next base: position 12,727 of record JBJTUF010000026.1, read on the forward strand.
AATACCAGCTACTAATTGTCCCAAGGCGATCATTTTATCATTTTGTAATAATCGGCTATAGTTATCTTGCAAATCACGAAAGTCTTCTCTGGCTATTCTAGCTTTTTCCTGTTCTTTTTGTAGACGATTTAATGTTAAAACATGAATTTGAGAATTAGCTAACAGTAATTGATGAAAATCTAATAATCCATATTGATGAGATGTATCTGTAATAACAATTGGTTCATATACTTGATTATGGGAGCGTCCTAAAGCTATTTGAGTTGCTTCCACAATAGGCATATCTTCTCGAAAAACAAATGTTTTAGGTCGTAAAAAATTATGAAGATATTCAACAGGCCTGCCAGCAAATAATCCTAACCCATAGGGACGGCTCATTTGTTCAAAAAATAGCTGACGGGAAATTATGCTTACATATTTTTGGTCTTTAGTCAAGATTATTCCTGGTAATAGGGGTTCTGCTTCAAATAATTTTGCTAGTTCATTACCAGGATCATCTGTTTCAATTTGAGTTGTCCAAACTGGTAACTCCTGTAAAGTAGAGTCTAATCGAAGATTGAGGTTATCCACATTTTTAATGCTTTGTATAGCCAGCATTTTTGCTCCTTAACCTGAAGTTAATATTGGGTTTTATTTCTGGTATGACTGATCGATGGAAATTTGAAGATATATGTATCACCATGAATAATATAGCGTTTTCCAGGCTAATGAAGTACAAAATTATCTGCGTCCATCTGGGTTAAATTATTACTGCTTGTACCTCTCTTGAATGAGAATGCCTATAGTTCAGATTTAAAAGGTCACATTGATCAAGTTAGTAGTTTGATATGCCCACAAATAATATCTGGATAAATCTCCATTTTTGAGGAAAAGTTTGATATGAGATGTTTCATTTAATTGATGTTGTTGGATAAACACTAGAACTCCTCTTGCCTATTGCCTATTGTCTCTTGCCTCTTGCCTTCCCTCAAGGATAAATTTCAACGCCTACCTACTTATGTTGCAAGTATCATTGCAAATTACTATTTGAGATTAATAGCACTCAGGCAAAATAGAGAAAAACAAGGTTTTGCCAGATAGGAGAATGAAAGGAAAAAACCCTACACTCTAGACTCTACACCCAGCCCTGATAGTAGATTTTGTGCGGCAGTCCTGATTAATATCTTTTGATGGTAGAGATGCAACAAGCTTAATTTAGAATGTGAGCAGAAGTTAACTGGTTTTGACTATTTAAACAATGGGCGTTGTTATCCTATCATGTAGGCTTTAAATCAAGGTTAAGAAAACACATAGAATGTATCTAAATTAAAAAATATTTGCTCATTTTTGCGATTTATTGTTTGGGGGCAAAGGATAACGACCAAGATTAGATATTCAACCTGTCCTATATGTGCATCGGATTGGTGGGTCAAAACCCTGAAATTGTGCTATATCTTCTGAGAAGATGCTTTGTAGTGGGTAATTTACAATGTAAAATATGACCGTTGTATTAAATGCCCGAATGTGATTGACCGTTATACTTTGCCCGAAATGGGCGATTTGTGGAGTGAAACCTATAAGCTGAAAACCTGGCTAGATGTGGAGATTGCGGTTTGCGAAGCACAGGCAGAACTGGGTTATATTCCAGCAGCAGCAGTGAAAGAAATTAAGGCTAAGGCAAATTTTGACCCTCAACGGGTGCTAGAAATTGAGGCTGAAGTTCGTCATGATGTCATTGCTTTTTTGACAAATGTTAATGAATATGTGGGTGACGTAGGACGCTATATTCATTTAGGTTTAACCAGTTCGGATGTATTAGATACGGCTTTGGCACTACAATTAGTGGCTAGTCTGGATTTGTTGTTAAAAAGCCTGGAAGATGCCATTGAAGCGATTCGGAAAAAAGCTACAGCCCATCGAGATACGGTCATGATTGGGCGATCGCATGGTATTCACGCTGAACCCATTACTTTTGGCTTTAAGTTAGCTGGTTGGTTAGCGGAAATGTTACGCCACCAGGAACGATTGCAAACCCTCAAAAAAACTATCGCGGTTGGTAAAATATCCGGTGCTGTGGGAACTTATGCCAATATTGAACCACGCGTGGAAGCGATCGCTTGCGAAAAACTCGGACTCAAACCTGATACGGCTTCTACTCAGGTAATTTCCCGTGATATTCATGCTGACTTTGTACAGCAATTAGCCCTCCTGGCTGCATCTATCGAACGCTTTGCGGTAGAAATTCGCAACCTGCAAAAAACAGATGTTTTGGAAGTTGAAGAATTTTTCTCCAAAGGACAAAAAGGTTCTAGTGCTATGCCTCACAAGCGTAACCCCATTCGTTCTGAACGGTTAACAGGGATGGCGCGACTGGTGAGAAGTCATGCAGGTGCAGTATTAGAAAACGTGGCTTTGTGGCACGAACGGGATATTTCTCACAGTTCTGTAGAACGAGTTGTTTTACCAGATGCTTGCATTTTGACTCATTTTATGCTGCATGAAATTACTAATTTGGTGAATAATCTGTTAGTTTATCCCGAAAACATGGCACGAAATCTCAACTGCTATGGTGGAGTGGTCTTTAGTCAAAGAGTATTACTCACCTTAGTGGAAAAAGGTATGAAACGGGAAGAAGCTTACTCCATAGTTCAAGAAAGCGCCCACACTGCTTGGAATAAACCAGAAGGCAATTTCCGTGATTTAATCAGCAAAGATCCTCGCGTGACTCAGCATTTGTCATCAGCAGAAGTAGAAGCTTGTTTTGATCCACAGCATCATCTCCAGCATTTAGACCAAGTTTATCAACGGTTATGTATATAAAATACCGTTGATACTCAACTCAATAAGTGTTCACCTGTTTAAAATTTTACTTTATCAAGCTAGAACCTTTATTGGTGTATCGGCGACATTCCCTATCCCATTTGCAAAAGCATTTGGGAATTTTTTTAATGGCAGTAAGCATTACTTCCGGTCTCAAAATCCAGAATCCATATTTGGCTCATTTTGTCAATATGTAATTTTGGATTTATTTTATATATCAGTTGGATAAACTTATCCTGGAGATCCCCCGATACTAAATTTTCTTACCTTGAATTACCTGTAAACTCCCACCTGCATATAAATTAGGTTGACTCACATCAAAACCATGATCTCTTAACAAACCAGGCAAATCTGTTTTTAACAATTCCCAAGCTGTCTCGGTTTCAAACAACCAGAAAAAGACTGCTAAACCCGGCCAAAATAAAACATTTGTGGGTGGGTGAAAGTCTACCACAGTAAAAACACCTCCCGGTTTTAATACTCGATAAACTTCTGCAATAATTTTTTGTAGTTGTTCATGCTGCATTTCGTGTAAAGCTGCGCTAGTATGTACTACGTCAAATGAACTTTCCTCAAAAGGCATAGCTTCGGCAAAAGCTTGGATATACGTAGCATTGGGTACATTCTTTTTAGATCGTTCTATAGATAAAGGTGAAGCATCTAAACCTGTCACATTTTGAGAACTATTTACTAAAAATCTCGTTGCTTGACCACTACCGCAACATAAATCTAAAATTCGAGTATCTGATTGTAGGTTTAAATTTTGTAAAGCTAGTTGGCGAAATCGGGTTTCACCACCCACACTCAAAGCAGCTAACCGCGATATACCATCATACAACCACTGGTATCTGTAACTCAAGTCTCTAAAAATTGTTGCCATTGCATTTTTTCCTGCACATAAAGCTTTATATTTAATAAAGATATATTGTTAACATTAGTAAAAAATCTGTAAGAATTGGGGGAAAGTAACTGCTATGGGTCGTGTAGGAGTATTATTACTTAATCTTGGCGGTCCCGACAAACTAGAGGATGTCGGACCATTCTTATATAATCTGTTTTCAGATCCCGAAATTATCCGCTTACCCTTTAAGTGGATGCAAAAACCCCTCGCTTGGTTTATTGCTACACGCCGAGAAAAAACATCTCAAGAAAACTACAAGCAAATTGGTGGCGGTTCGCCATTGCGACGGATCACAGAAGAACAAGGAGAAGCAATTAGACATCAACTAGGTGAATTAGGACAGGAAGCAAATATATATGTAGGAATGCGCTATTGGCATCCCTTTACTGAAGAAGCGATCGCCCAACTCACCCGAGATAATATTGATAAGTTGGTAATTTTGCCACTTTACCCCCAATTTTCTATCAGCACCAGTGGTTCTAGTTTCCGGCTTTTAGAACAACTGTGGAAAGAAAACCCCAAACTACAAAGTTTGGAATATACAGTCATTCCCTCTTGGTACAAACAACCAGGTTATCTCCAAGCAATGGCTGAACTCATCACCGGAGAACTGCAACATTTTCCTCAACCAGATGATGTACATATTTTCTTTAGCGCCCACGGAGTCCCAAAAAGCTACGTAGAAGAAGCTGGCGACCCCTACCAACAAGAAATTGAGGAATGCACATCCTTAATTATGCAAACCCTCAACCGTCCTAATATTCATACCCTCGCCTATCAAAGTCGTGTAGGCCCAGTAGAATGGCTACAACCTTACACCGAAGATGCACTTAAAGAAATAGGCGCGAAAGGTATCAAAGACATAGTAGTTGTACCTATTAGTTTTGTTTCCGAACACATCGAAACATTACAGGAAATTGATATTGAATACCGAGAAATAGCCGAAGAAGCAGGAATACACAACTTCCGACGCGCTCCTGCACCCAATACTCATCCAGTCTTTATTCAAGCCTTATCTAACCTAATCATAGATTCTCTGGAACAACCTAGTCTAAAACTTTCCCAAGTCACCCAGATGAAGAAAAAGGTGAAGATGTATCCTCAAGAACGTTGGGAATGGGGACTTACCACCAGTGCCGAAGTCTGGAATGGTCGTATAGCTATGTTAGGTTTTATCGGTTTAATTATTGAACTAATTACGGGTAAAGGCTTACTCCACGTTATTGGGGTTTTACATTAGTTTGGGTAATGGGTAATAGGTAATGGGTCATGGGTAAGAAGGAAAAGAATAATATATTTCTCCCCTGCACCCCTACCGCCCCGATTGGTGAGCGAAGTCGAACCACTACCCCTCTACTCCCTTTCTCTTACCCTCTTTATACCAATCATACCAGTATTTTGCACTACGAATAGCCAACCAAAGCATGAGTAACGCAATTAATCCACCCTGACGCGGAGCATCAACGGCAAAAAATACAAGTGTGATACACAACACATCCTGCAAAAACACTGCCCATATTGGCAAGCCACGCAAACGATAAAACCAACCTACTAAAACTAATTGAAATACTAAAGCTGATAAACCTCCAATTAAGGCAATTAACCAGATTGGTGTCTTTGTTGCTGACGCAACTCCCAAACCCATAACGGCCCCCACAAAGGGAGACAATAATAAATGTACTTGCTGTATTATTCTTTGACCAATTAGTTTTTTAGAAGCAAAAATTTCAAATAAAGACCAGCTAGTTAGCAGGCCAAATAAAACATGAGGCGAAATGCGAGATAATATAGGCATCTGTGACCAAAGTTGATCGCCTTGGACGATACCAATAACCAATAGAGGTATACCTATTCTCATTCCGGCAGCAGCACTAGCAGATAATATCGCAAGAATTTCAATCATGGGTATATACCGACTTTACTAAATTAGCAAAAGTCTTTATATAAGTAGTGGTGCAAAATAAATTTCATATTGAGAAAAGGTGACAGACAAGAGATATAGATATTTCCCTTATTTTCCCAAATGTCTAATTAATTTTGCCCAGATAATTATATCGAAATATTGCTAATAATTGTTTCTGATCCAGGCTAAATGCTATGAACATAGCCATAGTAGATGCAGATTTAGTTACTATAGATACTGTTATACTCTAGGCTTGTATGATTTGGGTATCGTAAGAAACAATATATTTACTTTTACTTTGCGACAAAGAATGAGTAAGTATTGAGGCGCACAGAAGAATATTTTTACTCTTGCCTCTAATACCAATTTTATGTGAAGCTGTACACTAAAAATCTGTTCTAGAGTGCGTCAGACTCCATGATTCCTGCAAATAAACAGATTTTTGATATCTGACGCACCCTACCAATGTGCCAGTTGCGTAAGTCCTGTTGGTATGACCATAATTTTCTTCTCTAATAATCCGAGTTGCTGGTAAAGCGGTTAAGCTTCTCTTCAGGTTACTTGCTGCTTTAGAAATGAGTGAAAAATGTTAGAGTGAAAGGTGCATCTAGTAGCATTAAAATCTTGACTCAATCACCTGTGCGGAAAATAGTTATTGCTGGTAACTGGAAAATGTTTAAAACCCAGGCAGAATCCGCAGAATTTTTAAGCGGATTTTTGCCTCACCTGGAGGAAACACCCTCAGAAAGAGAGGTGATACTATGTCCTCCCTTCACCGATTTAAGCCTGATTTCGAAATCTTTACATGGTAGTCGTGTAAATTTGGGCGCTCAAAACGTCCATTGGGAGGAAAACGGCGCATATACGGGAGAAATCGCTGCTCCTATGCTTCTAGAAATCGGTGTGCGTTATGTGATTATTGGACACAGCGAAAGAAGACAATTCTTTGGAGAAACAGACGCAACTGTAAATCTCCGCCTCCAAGCAGCCCAAAAATACGGACTTACTCCCATTCTCTGTGTTGGGGAAACAAAACAACAACGTGATGCAGGGGAAACAGAATCAATCATTAGCGCCCAGTTAAAAAAAGATTTAGTAGATATTGATCAAACTAACTTGATCATTGCCTATGAACCAATTTGGGCTATTGGTACTGGTGATACCTGTGAAAGCAAGGAAGCAAATCGGGTTATTGGTTTAATTCGCAGTCAATTAACTAACCCTTTAGTGCCGATCCAATATGGCGGTTCAGTTAAACCGAATAATATTGATGAAATCATGGAACAGCCAGAAATTGATGGTGCGCTTGTGGGTGGGGCTAGTCTAGAAGCTGATAGTTTTGCCAGAATTGTCAATTATAAATAGTGGGGATAGGGGGACTGACAAGGGTAGGTTTTTAATATTATCTGTTAAGGCAGGACTAGGAAGACAAGGAGGGAAAGTAGACAAGGAAGATTTTCTCCACACAATGGTCTTTTTGTTACCAAGAAAATATGATTTTGTCCGGTTTTCCTCTCTTGTCCACTGTCCTTACTTCTCCCCCAAGTCTTACCCTCATGACAATGTAAAATACCTACTCTTGTGAGGGATAGGGGGATAGGGATAAATCAATTAAAAATTAATAAGTAGGTTAGCATTGAAAATTTTCGTTATGGTAAGGCAAAAGGCAAGAGTGAAAAGGTTTTGAGAGATTTTACTTTTCTTTATTTTTTTATGTTCACCTACTTAATTAAAAACGCAAAAGTATTATGTCTAACACTTTAAAAATTCGCGATCGCTCTTTTGCTTGGGGAGAGCGAACCTATATCATGGGGATTTTGAATGTTACCCCCGATAGTTTTAGCGATGGTGGTAAATTTAATACAACTTCCGCAGCTTTAACTCAAGGGCAAGCGATGGTGGCCGCTGGTGCTGATATCATTGATATTGGCGGACAGTCCACCCGTCCCGGTGCAGAGCAAATATCTCCGGAAACTGAACTGGAGCGTGTACTCTCAGTTTTAGAGGTGTTGCGTCCATTAATTGATGTTCCTATTTCCGTAGATACTACTAGATCAGAAGTAGCTAAAGCTGCAATTAAGGCTGGAGCAGATATAGTTAATGATATTTCGGCTGGGACATTTGACCCGCAAATGTTGCCCACTGTAGCTAGTTTAAATGTGCCAATCATCTTAATGCACATTCGTGGCAATCCTCAAACTATGCAAAAATTGACAAATTATCAAAATTTAATGGCTGATATTTATAATTTTTTATCTGAGAAAATTACCGCAGGGAAGTTATTAGGAATTGACCATAATAAAATTATTATTGATCCTGGGATTGGGTTTGCAAAAAATCAGGAGCAGAATTTAGAAATTTTGCGTCAATTGCGATCGCTCAAAACACTAAATGCTCCTATTTTAGTTGGGGTATCTCGCAAAAGTTTTATTGGTCATATTCTCAACCAACCAGATCCTAAATCACGAGTTTGGGGAACAGCCGCAGCCTGTTGTGCAGCCATTTTTAATGGTGCAGATATCCTCCGAGTTCACGATGTTGCAGAAATGCAACAAGTTACTTTAGTCGCAGATGCAATTTATCGTAGTTCTTAATGACCATTAACTGTCACCTGTCACCTAATTAGATCCATTCCCATTACCAGATTTGTGATTATGATTTTCTTCTACTGAATCAGAAATTAATTCTTGAAACATTTCTGTAGAATTAGCAGGATCTACAAATACAATTTTAGCATTACTACTTTCACCCAATTTTTGACTTGCATCTACATAATCTTGAGCGACCAAATAACGTAAAATATCCTTACTTTCAGGATGTTTACGTAAGGCTTCAGCGATGATTTCTATGGATGTTTTTGTTCCTTCCGCCCGTTTAACTGCTGCTTGTCGTTCACCTTCTGCCGCTTCTATGGCTGCTTTTTTCTTAATGCTTGCTGTTTGTTGTTCTTGCATGGATTTACGTACAGCCTCCGGTGGGTTGAGACTTTGAATATCTAACCGGATAATTTCCACACCCCAACCTGATGCAATTGAATTTAGCTCTCCTAATATACTCTTGTTCATTTCATCTCTAGACATATTAGTATCCTCCAGAGAATTTTGGGCGACGTTTTCCCGGAGGGTGGTTGTAGCTAAATTGCTGAGTGCTGGTTGTAAATCATCAATTGCATAATAGCTTTTTTCAATATCCTTGATGCGCCAATAAAGAATGGCATCAATTTCTAAATACACACCATCTTTAGTAATAACATTTTGTGGTTTAACATCTAACAACTGCTCTCTGGTTGTATCTTCCATCACTATTTGATCAATGATGGGAACAATAAAACTTAGTCCGGGGTTGAGTTTGCGATGATACCGCCCTAGTCTTTCCACTAAAGCCATATTACCTTGATTTACTAACTTTGCAGATGCTAACCCATAACCAATCAGAACTAAAAATATGATAAAAATTATCGGATCCATTATTCTCTCCTGTTTAAGCTTTGAGTAGAATTGATTTTTATGTTTATAAATTTACTAAGTACCCACGCAAAATTAACTGAACATTTGAGAAAACAAGATTAATATCTGTAAGTAAGTGGGCTTGAAAAAATAGAGATATATTACAAGATGTAAAATTCCTCAAAGTCTTTTCCTTCTTGCCTCTTGCCTCTTACCTTTTGCCTTGCCTCAATGATAAATTTCAACACCTACCTACATAGTTCTTGTCTGTCACCTTTCACCTGTCATCTGTAACCTACATAACTTTAATTTTAAATGGGTTGAATGTGTAAAAATTTATCCTAATTTAACCAATACCGCAAGCAAAAATAAAAAATATCTCACGCCTAAACACAAAGAGAGAAAATTTTTCTTTGGGTCTTTGCGTGAGACATCATCCTATGTTAACCACCGAGCAGCATCTTTAGCGTGGTAAGTTAAAATTAAATCTGTACCTGCGCGTTTGAAGCTAGTTAAAGTTTCCATAACTACACGCTGCTCATCAATCCAGCCATTTAAAGCCGCAGCTTTTACCATGGCATACTCACCGGATACATTGTAAGCAGCTACAGGTAAATTAGTTGCTTCCTTTACCCGCCAGATTATGTCCATATATGACAAAGCTGGCTTAACCATGAGGATATCAGCACCTTCAGCTATATCTAACTCAATTTCTTTAATCGCTTCACGGGCATTACCGGGGTCCATTTGGTAGGTGCGGCGATCGCCAAATTGTGGTGTAGAATCAGCAGCATCTCGGAATGGCCCATAATAAGCCGAAGCATATTTAGCAGCATAGGACATAATCGGCGTATCCGTGAAACCAGCTTCATCCAAACCGGCGCGAATAGCTTGGACAAAACCATCCATCATTCCAGAAGGGGCGATAATATCTGCACCAGCTTTAGCTTGAGAAACGGCGGTTTTCTTTAATAATTCTAATGTTGGGTCATTTAAAACCCGTCCTGTCAAATCGCCAACTTGTAAATAGCCACAATGTCCATGATTTGTATATTCACACAAACAGGTATCTGTCACCACAATTAAATCAGGAACAGCATTTTTGACTGCGGTTGCTGCTTTTTGTACTATCCCACAATCATGCCAAGCACCGGTAGCATCTACGTCTTTATCTTCAGGAATTCCAAATAAAATAATTGCCGGAATTCCTAAGTCATAAACCTCTTTAGCTTCTTCAACAATTTTATCTACTGATAGTTGATAGACACCAGGCATAGATTTAACTTCATTCGCTACACCTTCGCCTGGTACAGCAAACAATGGATAAATCAAATCGCTAGTAGTTAAAACAGTTTCCCGTCCCATACGGCGTAATTGACTATGGCTACGCAAACGGCGAGGACGATGTATTGGAAACATAAATTTTGTTCAGACAAAACAATACAATGGACACAGAATAAAGCGTCACAAAAAGATGTTTTTATATCGCTATATTCAGACAAACTACAATCAGTGCTTAACTGTCTTTTGCCCTACTGTTGATGAAGCTGTGGGGCAATTTTATATTTTACAGCTTGAGGTACACCAGCCGAGAATAAATTTGCAAAAAACAATCTTAAAAAATTAGATCAATTGATTGGTGTAAATTGTTAATTCAAAAGTTGGTAAATAATTAAATTACCATATCTTTTACGAATCTTATCCTACAATAAGCGAAAAATAAGCGGATAACGCCAAGGTTCACTAGAATTACCAAAAACCCCAATTAGTGCGAAGATAGTTAATCCCCAGTGAAGTAGATATCCCAGCCCTAGTATTGGTAACAAAACAAATAGTGGTAAAATCAACCAGCCGGTTAAAAATAACAATCCTCCCAATATCGCACCGTAGAACCAAACGTTAAAGTGAAAGTTGATAGATTCTTTGGCATTTTCCTTGACAACCGGATCATCGGAAACAAATAATATGGCTATAGGTAGGCCAACTGATACCACCGCAGTGCTGAAAAAAATAGCGCCATGAGACAATCCAGATAGTAACTTTCGCTTGTCTGTGTCGTACATTCTTTTCTCCTATTCAATTCTAGTTAATTATTATATCAAGAATCAGTCCATCTCCAGGCTAAAATATGCCCTCGATTCTTAAATATACTAAACACAGTTGGGATATAGACTTTTGTAAGATCACAAAAACCTAGATGTGTAGGGGTTTAGCAGTGCTAAACCCCTACCGTTAGAATCAAATGATTAAGTTTTGAGTATACCTTTATGCGGTGAGTTAGTAACCCTAGAACCCACCTTAAAGTTATCATTTGATTAACGAATTTTTTACAGGTTGATTGATCTGAGTAGGAGATGATTTAACAGTAGCAATAAGTATAGAAGTTGCTACAAGCAAAACTGCAACAGATAAAATCACAGCCACCGGTTTACCTCCAGATGTGACTAACACTGTCATAATGTTCTTGATTGTTTCTCCTACGACTTGTGTTAATTCAACGATTTCTGATTTAGTCAACTTATCAACTATCTTTTCCCCAGTTTCTAAAATTTTGGTTGTTTTATCAGACTTAGTAGGAAGATTTTCTTTTTCAGTAGGTTGTAGAGACATCGGTTTATACTCCTCAAGATGTGTGTCTTTTGTTCCTGTCTCTATAATCACCTGTTGTCTATACTGAATAGGTTGGGTATTGTAGGTCATTTTTTATAAAAATTTATTTAGGTAAAAGTAGGCAGATGTAGGTTTGTAGGGTAGAATTTAAAATCATTAGCCAATATATCATGACTACAAAATCTCCCGTACCACGTTTAGATTTAGCCCCAAAATTACGCCGTCCTCTCTCTTTATGGAATCCTTTAGATTATCTACTTTTGCTGTATTGGGTGTTTTATTTTCCCCAGGCTTTGCGGTGGTATGTTGATACCTTTGGCGGGGGTTATATTCCTTCAAAAGAAATGAATTGGAGTAAAGGAATAGAGATATTACGTACAAATTCTATTCAGCGTCAATTGCTATTTCAAGGTGTGATTTTAACAATAATTACACCAATATTAATTTGTTTATTTTTGCAAGAATTAGGGTTGCGTGTTGACTGGTTCGGTGTGGCGTTCGGTGTGGCGTTCGGTGTGGCGTTCGGTGTGGCGTTCGGTGTGGCGTTCGGTGTGGCGTTCGGTGTGGCGTTCGGTGTGGCGTTCGGTGTGGCGTTCGGTGTGGCGTTCGGTGTGGCGTTCGGCGTGG
>JBJTUF010000027.1:0-8968 GCA_046080565.1 Cuspidothrix sp.
TCTAACACTTTCTGGTATATTTCACTTATCATTTTACTCTGTTAGTTCATATTTACTATTTATTACTTATCTTTTTTTGCTCCCACATTCTGTATCTCTTACTACATAAGCTTTTTCTCCTTCTTGTCCCCCTGTCAGAGATCGGTCAATTTTTCAACTATATTGAATTTAATCACAATGACGGAAATTACAGCTAACTATGATGAAACCTGGAAAGAAGTAATAGGAGATTATTTTGATTCATTTCTTGCCTTCTTTTATCCAGAAATCTATCAACAAATAGATTGGACTAAACCTACCATTTCTTTAGATAAAGAATTGGAACAGATTACCGCATCTGGGGATAGTAAAACCCGCCACGCTGATAAATTATTTCGAGTGTGGTTATTAGATAATCAAGAAATTTGGATATTAATTCATGTAGAAGTACAAAGTCAATATGATAAAGAATTTTCCCAGAGAATGTTTATCTATAACTATCGAGCTTTTGATTTATATCAAAAACCTGTAATTAGTTTGGCTATACTAGGAGATGAAACTAAAAGTTGGCGACCTAGTTCTTATCAGTATGGTTTCGGAAGTAGTCAGTTAATTTTTAATTTTTCTATCGTCAAGCTTCTAGATTATCAATGGGAGGAGTTAGAGCAAAGTAATAATATTTTTGCTATAGTGGTAATGGCACATTTAAAGACTAAAGCCACTAATAGCAATTTGTCAGCTAGGGAACAGTGGAAATGGAACTTAGCTAGATTACTTTATGAAAGAGGTTATAACCGTAAAGAAATTGTTGATTTGTATAAGGTCATTGATTTAATGATGGCTTTATCTGAAGACTTGCAATTAAGTTTTGATCAAAAATTTGCTAACTATCAGGAGGAACAAAAAATGCCACTTATAACGAACATTGAAAGACGCGCTATAGAAAAAACTCGGAAAGAAACTCAGAAGGAAACTCGGAAACAAGATATTACCAAACTTTTACAAGTGCGGTTTGGTGATATTCCTGAAAACTTAGTTACAAGCATTAATCAAATTGATGATACATCTTTTTTAGAACAACTTCTTGTATCAACAATTAGTGTTAGTTCGTTAGCAGAATTTGCACAACTTGTTAATTCTAACTTACCAGCAGCAGATTAATAAATGTAGGTTGGGTTAAGCGACAGCAAAACCCAACAGAAATATTAATTTGTAAAGGTCATTGATTTAATGATGGCTTTATCTGAAGATTTACAATTAAGTTTTGATCAAAAACTTGCTAACTATCAGGAGGAACGAAAAATGCCACTTATATCTAACATTGAAAGACGCGCTATAGAAAAAACTCGGAAAGAAACTCATAAGGAAAATATTATCACAGTTGTACAAGTGCGGTTTGGTGATATTCCTGAAAATTTGATTGTCAGCATTAATCAAATTGATGATACATCTTTTTTAGAACAACTTCTCGTATCAACAATTAGCGTTAGTTCGTTAGAAGAATTTGCACAACTTGTTAACTCTAACTTACCAGGATTTTGAATTTGTGCAAGAACCTCTTGCACAAATTACTTGGGGGTATAATATTCGTATTTTAGATATTGTGAAAAGGGTTTAGTTAAGCTACACCACACCCCAACAACAGTATAATGTTAAAATCAAATTATCCACCTTTGGGAATATCAAAAGATGCAAACTCTAATTAGATTGAATATTGAAAAGTTTATTGAGGAAGGAAAAGAGTATTTTGTGGCTACCAGTGATGATTTACAGGGGTTAGTTGCTGAGGGTAAAACTGTACAAGAAGCTATAGAAATTGCAGAAGATGTGGCTAAGGTTTTATTGGATTTAGAAAAAGAAAAAAATCATTCTTTTCATTTTCAAGGCTTACCTAATCAGTTTGAATATCCGCTAATCTTGGAGGTATAATGGGAAGATTAGGCGGTTTTTCTTATCGAGAAGTTACGAGAAAATTAGGAAAATTAGGTTTTGAGTTTTATCGCGCAGCTAAGGGAGATCATGAAATTTGGTTTAATCCAGAAACAAATCAAAAAACAACTATTCCTCATCATCGGGAAATTAAGGAGGGAACACTACGAAGTATTTTAAAACAGGCTCAAGTTGATGTTGATATTTTTCTGGATATTTAGTTATTTAAAAACTTGACTATTGAACAGTTGGAAGCGGTAAACCTGGAAGTTGAGGAAGAGTTATGAGGGCAATAATAGAAGGGTTTTTTAAGTTAGGAGAATGGGAGATTAAAGGTAATTTATATGGAAAATAAATGGCGTGTAACAACTATTGGTAATCAAGTAACTTTACAAAGAGGTTATGATATAACTCGTAAAGAACAAAATCCTGGTAAAGTTCCTGTTATTTCTTCTAGTGGAATTAATAGTTATCATGATACAGCTTTAGTAAAAGCCCCTGGTGTTATTATTGGGCGTAAAGGTTCACTTGGCACTGTATTTTATATTGAAGAAGACTATTGGCCTCATGATACAATATTATGGGTTAAAGATTTTAATAGTAATTATCCGAAATTTGTTTATTACTTTTTCAAAACTTTAGACTTATTAGCGTTAAATGTTGGAACTGCAAGTCCTACTTTAAATCGTAATCATGTTCATCCAATTAAAACTCTATGGCCTCCTATACCTGAACAAAAAGCGATCGCTCACATCCTTTCCTCCCTTGATGATAAAATCGAACTAAACCGACAGATGAACGAAACCCTAGAAGCAATGGCTAGGGCGATTTTTAAGTCTTGGTTTGTGGATTTTGATCCAGTACGCGCCAAAATGGAAGGGAGACAACCCGCAGGTATGGATGCAGCAACGGCTGATTTATTCCCTGATGAGTTTGAAGAGTCGTCTTTGGGTTTGATTCCGAAGGGGTGGAAGGTTTCTACTATTGGTGAATCAGTAAAAATTGTTGGTGGTAGCACTCCAAGCACAAAAAATCCTGATTATTGGGAAGGTGGAACTATTCATTGGACAACTCCCAAAGATTTATCATCATTATCAAGTCCTGTGCTACTCAATACTGAAAGAAAAATTACCGAATTGGGATTAACACAAATTAGTTCTGGATTATTACCTAAAGGAACTCTTTTGCTATCCTCACGCGCTCCTATAGGTTATCTTGCTATTTCAGAAATTCCAGTAGCTATTAATCAAGGATATATTGGAATGATATGTGATAAAGGTTTACCGAATTACTATATTTTGAATTGGACTAGAGAAAATATAGCAACTATTATAGGACGAGCTAACGGAACAACCTTTCTGGAAATTAGTAAATCTAATTTTCGTCCTATTGAATTAGTTATACCAGATATTAAAATTTTAGATGTTTTTATTAAACAAGTTGAAAGGACGTATCAGATGATTGTTAATAATTTACAAGAATCTCATTCACTCGCAACTCTCCGAGATACCCTATTACCAAAATTGATGTCAGGAGAAATCCGAGTAAAAGAAGTAGAAAAAATAATTAATGATAAATTATCATGAGAGTGTACCTTGATACAAGGATAAAGAAAATACATAACATTAATTTACAATGGATATCAACTTACAAAAAGAAGAATTTAGCTATGCTTATATTTATGCTATTGCCGCAGCAGCAGGATACTCCTTTCAAAAATCATCAAGAATTTTAGATGTTGGTGGCATTGATGGAACAATTACAGGTACAGTATCAGACGATACCCTTTATGAACCTCAACTAGATTTACAGGTAAAATCTACCTCACTGGACATCCTCAGTGCAGAAAATATTCGCTATCCCCTAAAAATTAAAAACTACAACGAACTCAGAAAAGAAAGAACAGTTGCACCTCGAATTTTAGTAGTTGTTCTCATCCCCGAAAATCTGCAAGAACGGATTAAACAGTCAGAAACAGAACTTTGTCTGCGTCGCTGTGCTTATTGGGTATCATTACGTCGACAACCCCAAACACAAAATACCGAAACAGTTACTATTTATATTCCCCGCAAAAATGTATTTACAGTTCATGCTTTAAAAGACTTGATGCAAACAATTCAAACAGGAGGGACATTATGAAAGCAATTATTAATGATGTAGAAATTCTCAATCATTTACAACCTCAACAAATAGATAAATATTTAAAATCTAAAGGTTGGCATGAACAAAGCGTTATTCCTAACAAAGTCTCTATTTGGATACGCGATAACTACCCAGAAAATAAACTCAAAATTCAATTACCTGTAGACCAAAATTTTGATGATTATTCCCGGCGCATATATGATGTCATTGAAATTTTAGAACAAGCAGAAAATCGCTCACAACTTGATATTTTAAGCGAAATCATTACTAATGCACCTAATTTAACTATTCAAGGTGTAGTCATGCAAATTGAAACACCAGATAGTGATGAATTAAATGGAGAAATTAAATTATTTGGTGTAGTTTTCGATAAACTCCGTCATATCACAACCAAACTCAAAGACCATGATTATATTTTAGCAATCAAAGCCTATCAGGAACGTTTGCCAATTCTTTGTACAGGTGATTTAGTCAAAGACAACGACCAGTTTATTTTACAAAATCCCCACAATTTCCAAATTGATAATATTTGAATAATCCTGTAGGGGTTTAGCCAAACCTTCATCCCGCAAGGAACTCAAGTTCCTTGCTAATAGCCAAAGTCATCTAAAGATGACTAAATACTAGGAAAATTTATTAGTCCGTTTTAACGGACTTGAGCTATGAGACAGGGAATTTATTCCCTGGCATTTATTGACGGGTATGGAAGCCAACAGATAAGCTATTTTTAGCTTAAGTTGAGACCATTAAGCACTGCTAAACCCTCCCTATAAAATCAAATACTTCAAAAGATGTCAGAAAAATTCACCGAATCAATTATTGAACAAGCCACCCTTGACTGGCTATCAGAACTCGGCTACACCACTTTAAATGGTACAGAAATCGCCCCTGATGTACCGCAAACAGAACGCCAAGAATATAACGAAGTTATCCTCATCAACCGCTTACAAAATGCCTTACAAACCATCAATCCCCATATTCCCTTTCATACTATCCAAGAGGCAATCAAAAAAATCACCCGCACCGAAACACCAATACTTTATGAAAACAATCGCCGCTTTCATAAATACTTAACAGATGGGGTAGATGTAGAATATCAACAAAATGGACAAACCCAATACAAACAAGTCCAACTAATTGATTTTGATAACATTGATAATAACGATTGGTTAGTAGTTAATCAATTTCGCGTTAAAGAAACAGGTAAAACCGCCCGAATTCCTGATGTAGTTATCTTCATCAACGGTTTACCCATCGCCGTAATTGAACTCAAAAACGCCGCAGATGAAAACGCTACAATTAAAGGTGCATTCAACCAACTACAAACCTATAAAAACGATATTTCGTGTTTATTTCCCTATAATGAAATACTTGTTGTTTCCGATGGTATTAAAGCCAGAGTCGGCACATTAACCGCAGACTGGGAACGATTTATGCCTTGGCGTACTATTGATGGTGAAAATATTATTTCTCAAGGACAAGCAGAATTAGAAACAATAATTAAAGGCATATTTAATCAAACTACTATATTAGATATACTCCGATATTTTATTGTTTTTGAAGTTGACAAAGATACAATTATTAAAAAAATGGCAGGGTATCACCAATATCATGCTGTGAATAAAGCCATTACTTCTACTATTAAAGCCACCCGCACAGATGGAGATAGAAAAGTTGGTGTAGTCTGGCATACCCAAGGAAGCGGTAAAAGTTTAACAATGGCATTTTATAGTGGGAAATTGATTCAACAACCTGAAATGCAAAATCCCACCTTAGTAATTTTAACAGATAGAAATGATTTAGATGATCAACTATTTACCACCTTTTCATCCTGCATTGATTTATTACGTCAAGAACCTGTACAAGCAAAAAATAGAGAAAATTTACGAAAATTATTACAAGTTGCATCTGGAGGAATTGTATTTACCACTATCCAAAAATTCGCCCCAGAAACAGGTAACGAATATCAGGAACTTTCCCCTCGACATAATATAGTTTTGATAGCAGATGAAGCACACAGAAGCCAATATGGATTAAAAGCTAAAGTTGTAGTTAAATCTGCCAAAACAGAGAAAAAAGTTCATTATTTAAACCCTCAAACAAAACCACAAATTAAAGTAGCTGAATCAACAAATACTTATAAAGTTGATAGTCAAACAGATAATACAATAGAAAATACTTTAGAATCTGCTGATATTAAATATGGTTACGCTAAATATTTAAGAGATGCCATACCTCACGCTTCCTTTGTGGGATTCACAGGTACACCCATTACCCAAAATGATAAAAATACCACTGCTTTATTTGGAGATTACATTGATATTTACGACATTCAAAGGGCAGTAGAAGATGAAGCTACAGTCAAAATTTACTATGAAACACGATTAGCAAAATTAGATTTAAAACCCTCAGAACTCCCCAAAATAGATTTAGAATTTGAAGAAATTACCGAAGAAGAATTTACAACTAAGGAAAAACTTAAAAGTAAATGGGCAAGATTAGAGGCTTTAATTGGTGCAGAAAAAAGAATTAATCAAATTGCTAAAGATATTGTTGAACACCTTGAAAATCGCACCGCAGCACCAGAATTGAGAGATGGAAAAGCCATGATTGTGTGTATGAGTCGCCGTATTTGTGTAGACTTGTATCATGCTATTATTAAAATTAAACCAGAATGGCACAGTGAAAATGATAATCAAGGAATCATCAAAGTAGTCATGACTGGTTCTGCTGCTGATGACCTCAAAATGAAACCTCACATCCGCACTAAAAAAGCCCGGAAAGAATTAGCTAAACGCTTCAAAAAAGCCGATGATTCCTTTAAATTAGTCATAGTTAGGGATATGTGGTTAACAGGATTTGATGCCCCAAGTTTGCATACTTTATATGTAGATAAACCCATGCAGGGACACAATTTAATGCAAGCTATAGCTAGAGTAAATCGGGTTTTTAAAGATAAACCAGGAGGGTTAATAGTTGACTATTTAGGCATTGCTGAACAACTCAAAGATGCCCTCAAAGATTATACAGAAAGAGATAGAGGGGAAACAGCAATTGATACTAATATTGCCCTAGCAGTGATGCAGGAGAAATACGAAATTGTCCAGTTTATGTATCATGGTTTTAACTATCAGAAATTCTTTACAGGTAAACCCACAGAACGAGTATCAATTATTCCTGCCGCCCTCAATCATATCTTAGGATTAGCAGATGGTAAACAACGTTATATTAAAGCAGTCGGTGAACTATCCACAGCCTTTGCTTTAGTTAGCAGTACAGATGATGCAATTACAATTAGGGATGAAGTAGGATTTTTTCAAGCTATCAAAGCAGCAATGGTGAAATATACCACCGTTGATGGTAAAAGTTCAGAAGATATAGATGCAGCAGTAAGACAAATAGTATCAAAAGCGATCGCCAGTGAACAAGTCATAGATATCTTTGCATCAGCAGGATTAAATAAACCAAATATCGCTATTCTCTCCGATGAATTTTTAGAAGAAGTACGGGGTTTACCTTATCGCAACGTGGCATTAGAAACCTTACAAAAATTAATTAATGAAGCCATAAAAATCAGTTCTCGCAAGAACTTAATTCTAGCTCGTTCTTTCCGAGAAATGTTAGAAAATACCATCAAAAGATATCAAAATCGAGCTATTGAAACTGCCCAAGTCATCAATGAACTAATTGAACTCGCAAAAGCCATGCGGGAGGCACAAAAACGGGGTGAAAACTTGGGACTAACAGAAGATGAAACCGCTTTTTATGATGCCTTAGAGGTAAATGATAGTGCAGTGATCAATTTAGGAGATGATACCCTAAAAAGCATTGCCCGTGATTTGGTAAAAGCGATTCGTGCTAACTTAACCATTGATTGGACAGTTAAAGAAAATGTCCGTGCTAAATTACGAGTAACAATTAAAAGATTACTAAAAAGTATGGTTATCCCCCAGATAAACAGGAGAAAGCCACCTCTACAGTTTTAGAACAGGCAGAATTGTTGTGTAAAGATTGGGTGAGTTAAAAGTAAAAAAGATTAGCGATATCGTAGGTAAACTGTTGTGTATTTTAAATGCACAATAGCTTACCTTTCTATCACCGTCGAACTCACCTACATTACTTTTGCGGCTTGAGTTCAGCAATAGGAGCATCCTTTAATTCTGTCAACTGAAAGAGAGATAAAATTTCACTCCACTCTTTTTTATAAGTAGTGCGATTTTCAGCCAGCTTGGTGAAAGTTTCACTCCAGATGTTATTTTCGGCATAGGGAACATATTGTTCTTGAGGTCGAGTTGTTTTTAGCTTGGCGACAAGATCAGAACTAGGTTCAACTCTTTTAATCCAACCATCAATAGTGATATTAGTTTTTTGACCTTTATCATTCATACAAGCAATATTGAAAAACCAACGATATCGTTGTCCGGCAACTAGTGGTTTTTCTGTAGCAGGAAGACTAAAATTAACAATCCCTTTTGTATCAGGTAAGGGGAATAACAGTGGTTTTTGTAAAACTGATTTTTTTTGTTCATTGAGTAATCTAAATTGCGCTGGAGGAGATTGGGTCGTACCACCAAATGGTAAATAAAACCAGAATGTAGGATAATCTTTTGTTGTTAATGCTTCATTGCTTTGAGGCACTAAGGCCATGAGGTTTTTATCACCCATTTGGGAACAAAGAGAACGAGTTGCACCACCTCTGGAACGTCCAGAAGCGTTACCTTCAGCCTTTTTATTGAAGAGTCCATCAAAAATTGAAGCTTGTACGGGAGTTGCAAAAGAGCTGACAGGAGGACAAGATAGCTAGAAGCTAGAGAGAGCAAGCTTCATAGCTCTTTGCCCTTTGATGTAATCCTTCAACCGATAGCGGCTAAATTGCATTAATTCTTCTATAGTTTTTTGGAACATTTGATGTACCCCA
>JBJTUF010000028.1:0-17655 GCA_046080565.1 Cuspidothrix sp.
TACGTCTTTTTTACCTGATTTGATTAGTGAACTTGATTATTTAGTGAAGTTTACACAACAAAATCTTATCTTTATTTCTGCTTGACTACCTACTCAATTCTCCTCAAAGTTTTTTTCGACTTTTTCAGCAAACGCTAATTAAACGCAGATGGACGCAGATGAACACAGATAAAGATGGATTAATCAATGGATTTCAAGATTATGTGCAGCTTCATATAAAATTGGTATAAGACTGGTAAAATTAAGTATTTTGAGTATGAAATATCGAAAGATTTGTTACCAAAAGATAGCCCAAACTTTTGCTTATTACCTGCCCCTACAAAAAGAGTTTTTCTTCAACCCCTATATAGCTGTACTCAAGATAATTAGGATATCGGATAATTGTCAGTGCTAGAGGTTTAGCAATGCTAAAGCCTTACAAATTATAATTTTTTATGTCCTAATGTTGATGGGTATGGCCATAATACAATACTGTCTAAATTGTATTTGGTTTTTAGGGAGTATAGCAGAAGGCAAGACGCTTTCTTGTAAAAAGCAATAGTAAAAACCTTGCTATGATTAGGTTTTAAGGAGCAATCATGTCATGATCATCATGGCTACAGCTATATGTCAAAAACTACTGAAATAGTGATAATTTTTGCTACAAACTTTTAAGAAAGAAAAAATGAAGGACAAAAAATTAATCCTTCAAGTTCCTGACTTAATAGGGTTGATGTCTTATTGATGTGCGCCAGTATGGATAGTTTTTACCCATTTGAGGCGTTTTGGTCGTAAAGACATTCTTGCGGTGGTGCTACTCATAACTACTACCCAATGCAACATATATAAATTGCCGCGTAGGGTTTGTAAAAGTAACATTAAATAGGTAAATGGTTTAAATTGTTGATCTGAGCGAATATGCTGTAAACCAGCAAACATTCCTACCAGAGACATTCCAATGGATAAGGTGGTAACAGGAGTGAAGACTGGGGGACGATGACGAGAGATCGCCATTAAGATATCTGGTATTGCGGCTGTGGGTAAGATATACATGGTAAACATAAAGATCAGCAAGTCCCAGGTTTTCTTTGTCCCCATGCGGTTTTTGAGAATGAGATCCCAATAGTCTAAATAACGTTGATAACCTCCTTCTGCCCAACGGTTGCGTTGATGCCAAAGGGCGATCGCATTGGTGACACCTTCTTCTTCGACTGCTGGGAAAAATACACATTCTGTATCCCATTGATCTAGATGTAGACGAATAGTTAAATCTAAATCATCGGTAATGGTTTCTTCATTCCAACCACCGCAACTTGTTAAAGCTTGACGACGGACAAATTGACCATTACCACGGAGTTCTCCAATACCACCAATGGTTGTTCGCTGTTGCTGAAACCACATATCTAAGACCATTTCTGTCATTTGTCCCTTAGTCCAAAAATTGTCTTTGGCATTGGCGATCGCTTTTCGCAGTTGTACCGCCCCTAGCTGTTCTTTTTGAAACAAAGGAACTACTTGTAATAACAAATCTGATGTAACTTGGGCATCGGCATCAAATACCGCAATAATATCTCCTTTTGTTAGAGGTAGAACCTGATTTAATGCACCTGATTTGCCACCACTAGCTTCAGGGGAACGCCTAAATATATTTAGTTGTTGATATTCCTGTTTTAATTCTGCTAGTAATTGGGGTGTACTGTCTGTACTGTTATCATCAATAATCCAGACTTCATATTTCCCATTGGGGTATTCTAAGCTACAGAGATTTTTGACTAATCTGCCAATCACTGCTTCTTCATTTTTAGCAGCCACTAACACAGAAACAAAAGGTAAATCTCCTGCTATTTCTGGTGTATGGTGGCGGCGTTGTGTAAAAATAATTCTCAAAGCGTGAATACCTAGCATTGTGGTCAGCGCTAGGATAAATATTGAAGCCCAAGAAACTAAATGTAGGGCGATAGTGCCAGTCCAAACTACAGTTAAAACTAAAGCCGCTTTACCTCTACGTCCTTGAAATCGGGATGGTTGTATAAGCACGGAATCTGTATTTACTTCTGATAACTCATCTACTGATAGGTCAGTTAAGTTAGAGTCCAGGGGATCAGAGTTTCCGTCGTAAGTATTGTTTTCAGGCCAGGAATTCGCTGGCATAGGCTACATAATTCAAAAACAGCTATGCTATGTAGCTTTATTTACAGTAAGATACTGGAATATATTACTAGCTACCTAATTAATATAGTTCTAAAGAGTTCTAAATGGAATCCCCAAACGTTCCATTTTCATCTATGTGTCAATAATAAAAGAGCGATCGCCTCACAGTTTCTTTGTATGGCTGTAAATTTAGTCAAGAGGTAAGAGTAAAGCTCTTTGCTATTATTAGGTTTCAAGGATTAATAGTGTTCTCATCATTCTGGCTACAGTTATAATTTTATTCGTGAGCATATTTTTGCTAATATTGGTAACAACACCATTGATTAAATCACATGGATAGTGTCTTTTTGTCAATGAGTAAGTTAGTTCTAGTTAAATTTATCTAAATATGCCTATCTACGGTGCTGATCCAATTAATTTTGAAGGTGTAAATGGTGATAGATACTGGTTTTATGAACATTATGCTTATACTGGTGTAGCTGATATTGATGATAGACTAAGTGGTTTCCCTGTAGCGGTGTTTCTACCTCCTCATCCTCGACAAGATACACCTCTAGTCATTGGTTTACAAGGGATGTGTGCGCCCTATGGGTTGAATGCTTTTATTGTTCCTACCTTAACTCAGATGGGTATTGCAGTTGCTTTGTTTGATACCCCATTTGCGGGAGAAAGAAGTTTGGTGAGAACCTTTACAGCAAAATTAGAAAAAGAAATTCAACCTTTAATAGATAGAGGTATTCCCTTTGATACTAAATTACTTTTGCACCTATTTAGAAAAAACGCCGATGATGTAAATAAAGTCCATGAATTGTGTCGTCAACGTTATGGAGTTGGTGATAGTAAATTAGCATTATTTGGCGTGAGTATGGGAGTATTAGAAACAGCATACTGTTTTACTGCCCATGGTATTGGGGAAAGATTATTAGGAACAATAGGCCATGCAGATTTGGCATATTTTGCTAAAACATGGGGTGGTGGTATGATACCAGACTTAACCGCTTCACCTTTGGGAAAAATCGCCGCTAATATTGCCCAACTATTACAACCAGATACAAAAACTATTATCAATCTTTTACAGTTGGTGAAAAATCTCAAAGATCCTGATGAATTTGCTATTGCCTGTAACCCAATGACCTATATAGATCAGGTAGAATCACATCGAAAAGTGCGTTTTTTGGTGGGACATAATGATTTAATAGTCAATACTCAAGATGCTAAAAATTGCGCTCAAAAATTTCCAGATGGAGAATGTTACATTGTTCCAGGAATGGGACATGGGACAAGACAATGGGGACCTACATTTGTAGATCATGTTCGCTATTTTATCAGAACTCAGTTAAGTGATTGGTAAGGATTTAGATCAAGCAAACATATACCTAACTGTTGTCATTAATTAATCATTTATGCACATAGTCCATTAAAGAAGTTCAGGATCTGGGGATGAACAGATACTATAGGTCAATTTACCTGTATCTTTACTAAAGACTCTAAAATAATAAGTACCCAAGGAAAATTAGTTTAACATTTTGATTGAAAACCAAAATGTCTATATTCCTTATCTGTTACCCTAATGCTTCCTGTTCTCTCTCTTCAAAATAAAATTTATTTTACACGAATACTTGTCTTCTTGCGGAAACTGCATTACCACAGTCGTAAAAGTTGTTCATGGGTGTTACCCTAATGTTAAAGTTGCAAATAATATAAATTCGCAGATTTTTCTGTGAGACGCTAGGCAATCAGCGAGTATCAATGTTAAAAAAAATACAGAAAACACAAATTTATCTGCCTGCTGGTGCAGGACTATGTGCCTTTTTCGCCGGAGCAATGGTGTCAGCCCCCGAAGTTGGCAAATGGTTGAACTTGAATCAGAGTAAGCCAGTAAAACTATCTGAGGCTAACAAGGCTAAGTCAGTTGTATTTTCTCTATTATCTCAATCTATACCAGAAAGATTAATAAAACTCACGGAAATTGCCGAGAAAGGCAGTTCTCCAGATCGAGAACGCGCTCGTTATCTGTTAGCTAGTGATTATGTAGAAACGTCTCAAGGGGAAAAAGCTCTGACTCTATTGACAGGACTAGAAAAAGACTATCCTGTTTTATCTCCTTATATTTTACTTAAACAAGCTCAAGCTTATGATCTGTTAGGTAAAGATGGTCAAGCTTCTGATGCGCGGCAAAAGGTATTGAGAGAATATCCTCAAGAAGCGGCAGTAGTCAGAGCTATTTATGCGATCGCTCAACCTAAGTTACAAGATAAAGCGATCGCTCAATTTCCCTCCCATCCCCTCACTTGGGAAATTATTCGCAAACGCTTAAAAGAAAATCCTAATCAACCTAAATTAAAATTAATCTTGGCTAAATATGCCAGTGATGAACCCGGTGTTATCGGTGTATTAGATCAATTAGTTAAACAACCACAAGTACAAGCGACAGACTGGGAATTGATCGGTTCAGTCTACTGGGATAATAATGAATTTACCAAAGCTAAAAATGCTTATGTTCAAGCACCAAAAACAGCTACTAGCCTCTACCGCATTGGCAGAGGATTGCAATTAAATAAAGAGCAGGATCAAGCTGTTGCAGTTTATAAACAACTCCTGCAAAAATATCCTACCGCCAAAGAAACAGGTATAGCTCTATTAAGATTATCAGAGATCGCTAAAGGCAAAAACTCTATTGTTTATCTTGATCAAGTAATTAACAAATTTCCTGAACAAGCTCCCCAAGCATTAGTTAAAAAAGGTACTTTATTAGACAATCTCAAAGATAATCAAGCTGCTAACAATACCTGGAAAATATTACTAGGTAAGTATAATCAAAGCGAAGAAGCAGCAGAATTTCGCTGGAAAATAGCCCAAAGAAAAGCTAAAAATAATGATTATTCAGGTGCGTGGCAATGGGCGCAACCAATTACTGTTAATAACAAAACCAGCATTTTAGCTCCTAGAGCCGGTTTTTGGATCGGTAAATGGTCAATGATGCTAGGTAAGCAACAGGAAGCTATGACCGCTTACAAATCTGTCATTAGTGAATTTCCTCAGTCCTATTATGCCTGGCGATCTGCGAGTATTTTGGGTTTGAATGTGGGTAATTTTGACAATCTGCGCGTGATGAACCCGACAATTATTCCCCCCCAACGTCCAGTTCCTCTTGCCGGTTCTGAGACGTTCCATGAATTATATTTACTGGGACAAGATCGGGATGCTTGGTATCAATGGGAAACTGAATTTAAAAATAAAAATCAGCCCACTGTGGCAGAACAATTTACCGAAGGTTTAATCAAGTTAACCAAAGGTGAATATCTGATTGGTATTGATAAAATTGCCAAATTAGAAGGTCGAGAAATACCTGCTGAAAAAGCGGAATATCAAGCTTTAAGCGAACAAAGTATTTACTGGCAAGCGCGTTATCCCTTTCCCTATTTTAAAGAAATTGAAAAATGGTCTACTTCCCGTCAACTTAATCCTTTATTGGTTACAGCTTTGATGCGGCAAGAATCTCGTTTTCAATCAAAAATTAAATCCCCTGTCGGTGCAACAGGTTTAATGCAAGTTATGCCCAGTACAGGAGCATGGATAGCCCCACAAATTGGTGTAGATTATAAAAAAATCAGTGTAGAAAATCCCAATGATAATATTATGTTGGGGACTTGGTATCTTGATTATACTCATAAACAGTATGGGAATAATTCCATGTTAGCGATCGCTAGTTATAACGCCGGACCTGGTAACGTCGCCAGATGGCTGCAAACTATTCCTAAACAAGATCCAGATGAATTTGTGGAAGAAATTCCTTTTGATGAAACTAGAAACTATGTCCGTCAAGTCTTCGGTAATTATTGGAATTATCTCCGACTTTATAACCCAGAAATTTCTGCCCTAGTTAGCAAATATTCACAAGAACATCCACAATTACCAACAGATAAATAATGGTTGAGGGTTGACAGTTGACAGTCAACCCTCAACAACTATCCCTAATATTAAGTGAATCTTCAAAATTAAGGATGGAACTTCCTAAGTTGATAACATGAAAGTAGATGTCGAAAAAATGAGTCTAAATGTACTTGTTCGTAGTTAAAAATATAACATTATTTATAGTCAGAAATTCTCCGTATTTTGCTCCTAAAAGGTCAATTCTCAATAGCACTAATAGAATAAAGGAAACATGGGAATTATATCATTAGTTATAGTTTCTCACAGTCAACAATTAGCTTTGGGAGTGCGGGAACTAGCCAGACAAATGGTTCATGACAAAGTTCCCATAGCTATTGCGGCGGGAATAGAAGATCCTGAAAATCCTCTCGGTACAGATGCAATGCAGGTATATACAGCAATTAATTCTGTATTTTCAGAGCATGGTGTTTTAATCTTGATGGATTTGGGTAGTGCCGTTATGAGTACAGAAATAGCTTTAGAATTTCTCTCTCCTGAACAACGCACTAAAGTATATTTATGTTCAGCACCTTTAGTTGAAGGG
Source organism: Cuspidothrix sp. (assembly GCA_046080565.1). Classification (GTDB taxonomy): domain Bacteria; phylum Cyanobacteriota; class Cyanobacteriia; order Cyanobacteriales; family Nostocaceae; genus Cuspidothrix. The sequence continues at coordinate 6,608 of JBJTUF010000028.1, forward strand.
ACTATAGCGGCTGCTGTTTCTGCTGCTGCTGGGAATAATATCCCTACAGTCATTGCTGAAGCTCAGGGAGCATTATTAGGAAAAGCCGCATTACTGGGTAGCGTTGATCATCTCAAACCTCATACCTGCCCCTTAGCGAAAAAACAGGGTGTAGGTACTGACAACTATCGAGAAATTCGCCTCACTATCAAGAACCGTTTAGGTTTACACGCCCGACCGGCTGCCCAATTTGTAGCGACCGCATCCCGGTATAAATCTCAAATTCAAGTACAAAATTTAACAAGAGGTACAGCAGCCGTTCGCAGTGATAGTATTAATCAAGTGGCTACTTTAGGCGCACGTCAAGGACATGAATTACTAATTACCGCTATCGGTGCAGATGCTCAAGCCGCTTTGACAGCATTACAAGCATTAATTGTTAATAATTTTGGTGAAGATGATAGTGCTGTAAAAATGCGTCCGGTTGTACCCCAGGAAGTAACTCCAGCAACGGAAGGAGAACTGGTGGGAATTGGTGCTTCTGGAGGAATTGCGATCGCTCCAGCAATTCATTATGAATCTGTACCCATTTCTATTAACCAATATCATATAGAAAATGTGGAAATAGAATGGCAAAGACTACAAGGAGCAATTCAAGTAGCTAAAGAAGAAATTCAAAGTCTATTGTCCCATACTTACGTGCAAATTGGTGATGCCGAAGCAGCAATTTTTGATGCCCATTTGCTATTTTTAGAAGATCCCGTATTATTAGAGGCTGTATATCAGCGAATCTTTAAGCAATGTATTAATGCAGAAGCAGTTTGGCAAGCCGTAGTAGATGAAGTTGCTAATTCTTATAAACAACTTGATGATGCTTATTTACAAGAACGAGTAGATGATCTGGTAGATGTGGGAAGAAGAGTGTTACGAATTTTACTGGGGAATGCTCCAGCCCCTTTAGAAATTACTACACCATCTATTATCCTGGCTCAAGATTTGACTCCTTCTGATACGGCAAGATTAGATCCTCAAAAAGTTTTAGGTATTTGTACGACCTATGGCAGTGCTACTTCACACAGTGCTATTATTGCTCGGACATTGGGTATCCCGGCAGTTTTGGGTGTAGATGCCCAAATATTGAAGGTAGAAAATGGGACTTTAATCGGGTTAGATGGAGAAAGCGGCAAAGCTTGGATTAGTCCAGAAACTCCCATTGTAGAAGCTTTAGAAGCTAAAGGACAAGCTTGGCAAACTGCCCAAGTCCAAGCACAAAAACAGGCACATCAACCAGCTATTACTCTGGATGGAAAACGAATTACGGTTTTAGGTAATATCAGCAGTATTGCGGATGCTGAAGTAGCTATTAATCATGGAGCGGAAGGTGTAGGACTACTGCGGACTGAGTTTTTATACTTTGATAGTGACAGATTACCAAATGAAGAAGAGCAGTTAAAAGTATATCAGTCTATTGCCAAGGTTCTAGAAAATAGGCCTTTAATTATTCGTACTCTGGATGTGGGTGGAGATAAACCGCTTCCTTATATGAGTACAGGAGTTACAGAAGCGAATCCTTTTTTGGGAGTCAGGGGAATTCGCCTTTGTTTAGAAAATCCCCAATTATTTAAAACTCATTTAAGGGCTATTTTACGCGCTAGTGCTGGCAATAACATTAAAATTATGTTGCCGATGATTGCTACTTTAACAGAAGTCAGAGCCGCCAAGGTAATTTTAGCCCAGGTGCGGGGAGAATTGCGTCAGGAGAAAATCCCCTTTGATGAAAATATGGAAGTAGGGATTATGATTGAGACACCCGCCGCAGTAGCGATCGCTGATCAATTAGCACAAGAAGTAGACTTTTTTAGTATTGGGACTAATGATTTGAGTCAATATGTCATGGCAGGCGATCGCAACAATCCCAAAGTAGCAAATTTAGCCGATGCCTTGCAACCTGCGGTATTACGGATGATTCAGCAAACAGTACAAGCTGCCCATGCAGCAAATATCTGGGTAGGATTATGTGGAGAATTGGCCGCAGATATTATGAGTACCTCAATTTTATTAGGTTTGGGTTTAGATGAATTAAGTGTTAATCCCCAAGCGATCGCCCCACTTAAACAAGAAATTACTCGGTTAACAATGACCCAAGCAAAAGCAGTTGCTTCCTTAGCATTACAACAAGATTCTGCTGCCAGTGTCAGAGCTTTATAATCAACTATAGTATATGAGTTTTGGTGGGCAATGCCCACCCTACGTACACGCCATGCAAGCTATCCAAAATCAGGCGTTGCTGATTTGATGTATGAAAATGATTTTTGATGACATTCAAACCCTTATAGAGACGTTCCATCGGTAGCGATTCTCGTCTCTACATTGAAATTCATACCTAGTTTCAGCAACGCCAAAAATCAAATAGGAGTCCTATATTTTCTTTGAACTTATGTTAATGCAAATTCCACAAAATCCGGTAATCCTGGATATACCATATTTCGATCTATGGCTGAGAAAATTTTATTATTAGTATCAGGAGAATTTAAGCAGCGACAAACTAATTCAGCCACATCTGCGCGATGAATACTACCAACAATATGGGGATTTTCAGTGATAATTCCGTTGTTGGTTACGGGTTCTGATTTTAAACCACCAGGACGGATAATTGTATAGTTAAGCCCACTGGAAATTAAATATTCTTCAGCTTTTTCCTTTTCAATTAAAACTGGTTTCAGTGCTTCTAAAGCTTGGGGAGGCATAGCTACCACACTATTACCACTACCAATAGAAGTTACCAAAATAAACTTTTGTACTCCTGCTTTTACTGCGGCATCAATGAGATTTTTATTGCCAACAAAATCAGGTTTAATACTATCTGTTGGTAAATCTCCTAACGTACTGATAACAGCTTTAACAGGTTCATTTCCCAAGATTCCCTGTTCCACATCAGCTACATTTAACGCATCTCCTAAAACTGGATAAACACCCATTGCTTTTAGTTCCACAGCAGCAGATTCTGTTCTTAAAAGTGCTTTAACTGGAATTTGTTTTTCTATCAAACATTTAGCAATTTCTTTTCCAACACCGCGACTTGCACCAGCCAAAAAAATGTAAGATGTGGTTGACATAATTATTGTGTAAAAAACATACTATGTTTATATTTAACACGAAAATGTAATTTTAAAATGGCACAATTTCAAATTCAAACCTAGCTATTAAACGTTGATCAGTATAGATTTCTATTTGATGTTGACCCACAGGATCACCTGGGGAAATAGTCCAAAAATTTTCAATCACACCATTCATAGGTGTTTCTGTGCGCTGGGAAATTGCTGTTTTACCATCTTTTGAGATCGAGAAATTTTGATCATCTTGGGTGATCCAAGTTTCAGGAGGTTTTGGTAAAGTTAAAACTTCCCGCCATCTGACTTGACCTTGATAATTATCCAGTTTTATTCTCCATCCATAAGCATCACCTTGTTTTAAAGGAACTTTATTAGTGGGGAAAAAATTGGCTTTTCCATTTGAGTTAATTATTTTCACACCAAATTCTGTGTTATCCACAACTATTTGTTGACTAATTATGAACTCAGAAGATTTGGCAATAGTTTGGGCTACAGCTATATTAGATTGATCTAAAATCGGAATTATCAAACTTAAAGTGCAAGAAAGTCCAAATAATAAAAGCTGAGTATTGACAATTTTAAGTAACATAATTTTCTAGTAAATAAGTAGGATACAAAATGTATATATCCTACTTAAAAAAAGTATTTTTGGCAATCGTTAATCTTCATCAAGTGCAGGTAACATTTCTTCAAATTGCCATAATCTGTCTTTGTTTTCTAGAAACCAAATACGAGTTTCTGTAGTTAACTTACCCCATACAATATCAATAGGAACATGGGGAGAAGCATACTGAAATTCTTCACCGAGAATTTTCAGATTAACTTCTATATTCCTAGGAACACCAAAATCTTGCCAATCAATCCTTACATTTCTGCCGGTAACTCCCGCAGTTGGATCAAAAATTAATTGTGCGGCTCTGATTAAATCAGCAAAGTGTTGTGGGTTTAGTCCAATTATTTCTTGAATTGGTGGTGATTGTTGAGGATCTTGAGACATTTTCGCTGGAGTTATGTAGATGTATAATTTATAGAAATTACTGCCAGAGACTATCCCAGTATTTCTAGTTTAACGCACAAAATCCAGAAAAAATCAACTTATTTACATCAATTATTTAGTTTCTACAAAAACTGTAACAGCAGCTACAGCTATTAACATTTCATCATTTTTATCGTTTAAAGAAGCAATTGCTAAACCATCTACTACCATACCTCCTGGTTCTAAGATTAGGGTTTTTTTACCAAAAGGCAGAACAGCTAATACATCAGCTTCTCGTACTTGTTCAGGATAGGGAACTGCAACTTTAACTTCCACAATCATCTCATGAGGATCTGTTAAACCTGCTACTTCCATAATACCAAGCAGGGCATTATGAGCGATCGCATTTCTCACTGCTCTTGCTGCTGCTACCGTCGGTTCTTGTCCGTGCTGGTCTACACCCATTCCCATTTCAATAATAAAGCGTTTGAGTGGCATAACTGTTTTTTTGTAAATTTTATACTTTTTACTTTATCTTTTTATATGACATACAAAACATAATTAATTATATATTCCCCATGCACATCAACCGCCGTCAATTTATCACCACATTAGGACTAACTACCATAGCCTCCCAAATTCCCCCGGCTATTGCCAAAAATCTACCTACTACCATTAAACCACCAGGGCTTAAAATTGGTGATACTATTGGCTTAATTTCTCCAGCAAGTATTGTTGAAAGCCAAGATATAGAAAATGCCAAACAAACTTTACAAAAATTAGGATTAGAAATTAAAACTGGTACACATATTTTAGATCGTTATGGTTATTTGGCGGGAAAAGATGCCGACCGCGCCCAAGATATTAATATCATGTTTGCTGATTCATCAGTCAAAGCGATTATGGCCATGCGTGGTGGTTGGGGTTGTAATCGAATTTTACCTTTACTCAATTATCCTTTAATTCGTAAACATCCAAAAATTATCATGGGTTATAGTGACATCACTGCTCTATTATTAGCAATTAATGCTCGTACTCAGTTAATTACTTTTCATGGTGCAGTAGCAACATCAACCTGGAATCAATTTACAATTGATTATCTCAAAGCTATTCTTTTTGATGGAGAATTAGTTACCATGACAAATAACTCTACACCACTAGGTAAAATAGAAGTAATTCACCCCGGAACAGCCACAGGAAAATTAATTGGTGGTAATCTATCGGTAATATCAGCAATGTTAGGTTCACCCTATTTACCCTCATGGCGCAAAAATATTTTATTTTTAGAAGATATTGGTGAAGATATTTATCGCATTGACAGAATGTTAACTCAGTTAAAAAATGCTGGTATTCTCAATCAAATTTCAGGGTTTATTTTTGGACAATGCACAAATTGTAAAGTTGATGAACCACCATCATTTACATTAATGGAAATATTACAACAACATATAAAACCATTAAAAATTCCGGCTTGGTATGGTTCGATGATTGGTCATTTACCAGATAAATTTACCATACCTATAGGCTTAGAAGTAGAAATAAATGCTGATTTAGGGATAATTAAAATGTTAGCTTCTGCTGTAATGTAATAGAATTTATACCAACGTTATATAAAGATGCACAAAAAAATACTCCTCTGTAGTCCACCCTTGCAAGGGAGGGTAACACCGGGGGGTAATAAATATATGCAGCTTCACATAAAATTGGTATTAGGATTTAGGCATTTTAAGGAAATCCAGGGGATTGCTTTTATCTTACTGTTGAATTCTTCCGTATATACAAATTGAGTTACTGTTGTATTAGATAAAGTATAAGTTATAGTAATTTGTATTGTCGAAATACGCTTATTTTGGGACAACAAGGAAGCAAGAGATATACTGACAGTATCTCAAGTAACAAAAATTAAAGAAGCTTAGAGCCATTTCTAGTCTAGATTGAAATCCATAGTGACTTGGGTAAGTATCTGGATGTTGATATACTTAAAAGCTTAAAGGTTGTTACCAAAAAGATTTACGACCATACTCTAGTGAATTTATTCTTTGTAATTTCTCTGAGTTTAGTGTGTTTTTAGCTACTCAATTTTATTGTATAACCAGGAACACTAATCAGTATACACATCATAAATTAATGAGAGAAAAAATCCTATGGGATGCAGACTGAAAATTGTTTTAACTAATGAAGAAAAATTAACTCTCGAAGAGTTAAGAAAAGCTAAGGATGTTCCTCAACGGACTAAAGACCGCGCTCAAGTATTATTATTAAACGCTCGCGGCTTGAAAAATGAACAAATTGCTCAAGGGTTAAACTGGGCAATTTCTACAGTTCGTCAAACCTTGCATCGTTGGGAAAAGATGGGTTTAGCAGGATTATGGCCTCTGGTCGAGGTGGCAAACCACGGTACTCGGAAGATGATTTAGAGTATTTGGAAAACTGTTTGTTTCAGGAGTCTCAAATATATAGTTCTAAACAACTGGCCAAAAAACTAGCATCGGAGAGACAGGTCTATTTAAGTGCTGACCGACTGCGTAGAGTGCTTAAAGCTAGAGGTAAGGTAATCAATATACGTCAAAAATCTACCAAAAATGAGACTTTATAGTTTAGAGTACAAGAAGTAGGGGCCGGGGTATAAGGAAAAAATCTTTTTCCTGCCCAATGGTCAATTTAAGTATTTATTCCTAAAAATAGGTGGTTTTGAACACAAAAAAGAGGTAAAAAACATAAAAAATCCTGAAATCTATATAAATTAATAGTTTCATCTATCCACTTCGGGCTACAACGCCTTAAAATGATTCATTGAAAAGTCGAGTCAATGGGATTTACGGCGATTTTGAGTGTAAATACTCTCAAGGAACGATTTTTGTAGTTGTACAAACAGAGATTAACGTGAAGATGTTCTTATAGTGCATCCTTAAATAGTCTCTGGTAAAACTTTAGGAGTTTGATATGAACAAAGGTGAATTAGTTGATGCAGTTGCAGAAAAAGCAAATGTCACCAAAAAACAGGCTGATGCCGTTTTGAGTGCTGCTATTGAAACCATTGTGGAAGCGGTTTCTTCTGGTGATAAGGTGACTTTGGTGGGATTTGGTTCTTTTGAATCACGGGAACGTAAAGCTCGTGAAGGTCGCAACCCCAAAACCAACGAAAAAATGGAAATTCCTGCGACTAGAGTTCCCGCGTTCTCTGCGGGGAAACTCTTTAGAGAAAGAGTAGCACCCCCAAAAGAGTAATTTCTGTTCTAGGGAAGCTATTTTTTATGCCACAACAAGCACACGGGGGAAACTTGGCTTGGGCAGCAGCACTGGCTGGCTGTTCCCCTGATGCTATTGTGGATTTTTCCGCCAGTATTAGCCCGTTGGGTCCGCCAAACAGTGTTGTTGCGGCCATTGTTTCCCAACTTGATAATCTCCGCAATTATCCTGACCCAGAGTATAGCGAATTGAGACTAGCTCTGAGTCAATTTCATCAACTACCGCCGGAGTGGATTTTGCCTGGTAATGGTTCGGCAGAATTATTAACTCTGGTGGGTAGAGATTTAGCAAAATTAGCAGGAACAGTTTTGCTGACTCCGGCCTTTGGCGACTATTACCGCACTCTTGCGAGTTATGGGGCTAAAGTTCTGGAGTTTCCTATAAATTTGTCTCCGGGGATAGAGGAGAACAGTTTCCTATTTCCACAATTCGGACTAGAGAGTTCAGGATCGGGGTTGCTATTAAATAATCCCCATAACCCAACTGGTAGGTTATTTTCACGGGAGTCTGTTTTACCCTATTTAGATAAGTTTGCTTTGGTGGTGGTAGATGAGGCGTTTATGGATTTTCTACCACCCCAGCAAGAACAAAGTTTAATTGAGTTAGTACAAGAATATGAGAATTTAGTAATTTTAAGATCGCTGACGAAGTTCTACAGTTTACCTGGGCTAAGGTTGGGATATGCGATCGCTCATCCCGACCGATTAGCTATATGGAAATTATGGCGCGATCCGTGGCCTGTGAATACTTTAGCAGCCGCAGCCGCGATCGCTGCTCTTCAAGATACAGAATTTCAAACCCTCACTTGGCAATGGTTACCACAGGCAAGAAATCAATTATTTCAAGGTCTAGTCTCAATTCCTGGTTTACGTCCTCTGGAAGGTGCTGTTAACTATATCTTGGTAGAATCTACATCCTCCACTGTTGATTTACAAAAAACATTACTCCAACAACACCAGATTTTAATTCGTGATTGTTTAAGTTTTAAAGAATTAGGCGATCGCTTTTTTCGTGTCGCAGTTCGGACTGAATCGGATAACCAACGCCTATTAAATGCACTGAAAACAATTAAGCAATAAGTCAAGAGGCAAGAGGCAAGAGAATAATATATTTCTCCCCTATTCTCTATTCCCTATTCCCTATTCCCTATTCCCTATTCCCTATTCCCTATTCCCTATTCCCTATTCCCTATTCCCTATTCCCTATTCCCTATTCCCTATTCCCTATTCCCAATGTCCAATATTGATTATGATATCGTGATCATAGGTGGTACTCTTGCTGGGTATCATGCTGCTTTAATCGCAATAGGTTTTAAGGCCAAAGTCGCTTTAATTGCTGAAGAAAATTTTTTGAGTCATTCTCACATTAATTATCAATACATCATTAGTCAAATTAATCATATTCAAAACCAATATCAAAATTTAACCAACTTAGGATCTTTAGAATCTTTAACCAAAGATATCAAATTCAACTCCCGAAATATGAATTGGGAGAAAAGTTTATTGTATGCCCAAGCAATTAATCAGAATATAAATAAAATTAATTCTCTGGCTAATTTAGCAGCCCAAGGAGTTGATGTTATTATTGGTAAGGGAGAATTTCAAGCCCATCCTCAATTAAATTTTATCATTAATCAAAGACGTTTGTATAGTCGCACTTATTTACTCGCCAATGGTTCATGTCCCCTCATTCCCAAAATTCCTGGATTAGATACTATTAAATATCTCACATTAGCTAAGATTTGGTCATATTTGGAAAACACGCCTTTAGCAAAAAATTGGGTGATTTTGGGTGGAGTTCACCAAAGTATTGAAATTGCCCAACTTCTGGCTAAACTTGGTTGTCAGGTAACTTTAATAGCTAAACATCCACAAATTCTATCCCATCTTGATCCAGAAATAGCTCAATTACTCATAGCACAATTAGAAGTGGATGGAGTTCGGGTTTTAAACCACACAGAAGTTACTCAAGTTAGAATAATAGATAATAAAAAATGGCTGCAAGCAGGAAATGACGCTATTGAAACTGATGAAATTTTAATTGCTATTGGCCAACAACCTAAATTAGAATCTTTAAATTTACCAGCCGTGGGAGTTAAATGGCATAAGAATAACTTACTTATTAATGAAAAATTACAAACTACAAATCATCGTATTTATGCTTGTGGTGACATAATTGGTGGTTATGATTTGCCCAATATTGGTAATTATGAAGCTAATATTGCTGTCAAAAATGCTCTATTTTTCCCCACAGATAAAATTAATTATGATCTGATACCTTGGGGTATAAATTGTCAGCCGATGGTAGGCCAAGTTGGTTTAACAGAAACTCAAGCTAAAAGGCGATATTCTTCCCCAAAAATTTTAGTTTTAAAACAATATTTTAAAACTGCTACCTCTGCACAAATTCAAAGAGAAATTACAGGTATTTGTAAATTAATAGTCTTAGACAATGGACAAATATTAGGTGGTGCTATTTTCGGTCAATCAGCCACAGAATTAATTAATTTAATTACATTAGCAATATCAGAAAAGATTAATATTGCCAAATTAGCAAACCTATCTACAGTTTATCCTAGCTATACAGAAGTTTTAGTGGCAACTAGTCGAGAATGGCAAACATGGAAACTAAATCGTAATCATACTTTACAAGAATTGTTACTAAGTTTCTTTAATTCTCGTCGGGATTGGAATTTATAGTAAGTTATGCTGATAATATATTTATACAATTCCTCGGTAAAAATGCCCTTTATTATTTGTGATAAAGGAGTTATGGTATAAACTGGAGAATCTTTAAAATCTTTGACTAATCAATTATTCCAAACACAGGCTCTGTGTTAGATATCAAAATGGTGGGGATTAATCTTGCAAATACTGATTTAGAATCTACAGCAGCGAAGCTTTCCCAAGGAATCGCTCGTCATCCTCTCATCATATCAGCAACAGCCCCTGTAGTAGAAGCCATCGCCCTTATGAGTGCAGGTCAGGCAAGTTGCTCCTTTACCTGTGAGATAGATAGCAAAACAGAAGCAATGCTAGATCATGGTCAAAGTAGTTGTGTATTGGTCGTAGAAGATAATCGTTTGGTAAGTATTATTACGGAACGTGATTTAGTCAGACTCAGTATCACACAACCTAATTTAGCAGATTTGCTGATTGCAGAAGTGATGATTTCTCCAGTTTTGAGTCTGGAAATTACAGAATTTACTAACCTATTTGTACCTCTAGAAATATTTCAGCGTCATCATATTCGCCATTTACCCTTAGTAGATAAACAGGGAGCAATAGTAGGATTACTTACCCATGCAAGCTTGCGAAAACTGTTACGCCCCATTGATTTGTTACATTTGCGTGTAGCATCAGAAGTAATGACTACAAATGTGGTTCACACTTCACGTACTGCTACTGTTGCGGAAATAACGGAACTGATGACGAAACATCGGGTTAGTTCAGTGGTAATTGTGGACACAGTAGAAGATGGCCTGATCCCCGTCGGAATTGTCACGGAGCGAGATATAGTACAATTTTCGGCTTTGGAATTAGATTTTACAACCATACAAGCACAGACGGTGATGAGTACCCCTGTGTTTACAGCTACGGTGTACACACAAGTGGGTGTAAAGTAGAAAGGGAAGTCCCTGAGGAGATAAAACAGGTGGAAAATCCAATTTTGATTCATGCACAAGAGCATAAAGGAAAAACATTCGGCGACCCAAGGCTGGTAAAAAGGGG
>JBJTUF010000029.1:0-34078 GCA_046080565.1 Cuspidothrix sp.
GAATGAGGCTTTTTCAATCTCTCTTTTCTCTCCTTGTCTTCAATTAGAGTCATTGATCATCTTTTGTCTTCCTCCCCCCCCCCGCATAACTACTCCTTTTTGTCAAATTTCATGTTAAGAAAGATGTGGGTAATGGATAGCTAGTGAAGGGGGGTTAGGTTTTTCGAGATTATTGGTTTTATCTCATACTTTTCAAACAACCTCTAAAAATCAATATCATCTTTGAGAGATTTTTGTTTTTCCCGTCGCCATTTTGCCCGGACTAAACGAATTTCGTCAAAACTGTAGCTTTCGCCTAAATTATCCCGAATAGGAGTGAGTGAAATATCGCCAACAACTTCCAAAACGTTCCAAATTTGCTTTTGCCGTTCTAAAGGTACTAATTTACTTAAATCTAAAGATTGTTTTTTCTCAATTAAATTTGAGAGATGATTGATAACTGTCCCAGGTTTAACATTGCGTTTTTGGGCGATTTCTTCAATAGTAAAACCCTGATTATATAACTCTAATGTAGTTAATTCTGTATCTGAAGGAGAATGAGCATAAGGAGAAAAATTCACTCGATTAATAGTTTTTTCTTGTAACCCTTGTCCTTGGCGATAGGCTTGTATTTCTGCTAAAAATCTTTCACCATATTGGGATAATTTATGGCTACCAACTCCAGAAAGATTGCCAAATTCATCTAAAGTTCTTGGTTGGCTTTGTGCCATTAATTTGAGGGTAGAATCATGGAAGATGACGTAGGGCGGTACTGCTTGTTCGTCTGCCAGTTGTTTACGAAGCGATCGCAATTTTTGCATGAGAACTTCCACATCTGCTGCTTTGCTATTTCTATCTTCCCAAGTAATTTTTTGAACTATAGGAACAGCAATAGAAACTGGGCGTTGTTTCCGCATTACTTCCCAACTTAAAGGATTAAGTTTGAGAACTGAATAACCATCTGCGGTTTGTTCTATTAAACCTTGATGTAAGAGTGATCTTCCTAACATTCGCCATTCATCTGCGGTTTTATCCTTACCAATACCATAGGTAGAAAGTTGATCATGTTTATTGAGGAGAATTTTTTGATTTTTACTTCCGCGCAATACATCAATAATATATGACATCCCAAATCTTTCTTTACACCGAGCGACACAAGATAAAAACTTCATCGCTTCAATAGTCCAATCTTCTACAGGTTTAGGATAACGACAATTATCACAATTTCCACAACTTCCCGGAAATCTTTCCCCAAAATAACTTAATTGAATTGTGCGCCTACAGTCTGTCCCTTCTGCATAATCTATAGCCTGTCTTAATTGCTGTTTTGCTATTAATTGTTCTTGGGGATCTGTTTTTTGATTAATACTCCATTCAATAGTTTTAATATCACCATAATTGAAAAATAATGTACATTTAGAAGGTTCATTATCTCTACCTGCCCTTCCTGATTCTTGATAATAACTTTCTAAATTTCGCGGTAAGTCAGAATGGATAACAAACCGCACATCAGGTTTATTAATCCCCATACCAAAGGCAATTGTTGCTACCATCACTCGGATATCATCCCGAATAAACCGAGTTTGATTTTTTGATCTTTCTTCATCACTTAAACCAGCATGATAAGGTAAAGCGGAAATTTTATCATTTTGTAATTTAAAAGTTAGTTCATCAACTTTTTTCCGGGTTAAACAATAGATAATTCCTGACCCTTCATTTTCTCTAACTATTTCTAATATTTCTGAATAGGGATTTTTACTTTTAGCCCGCACTTCATAATAAAGATTTTGGCGGTTAAAACTTGCAATGTGAATACTTGGTTGCTTTAATCCTAATTGTTCAATAATATCAGCCCGGACTCTATCGGTAGCGGTAGCAGTGAGGGCAACTGTTGGCACATCAGGATAACGTTTTCTGAGTAACCTTAATTGCCGATATTCTGGGCGGAAATCATGTCCCCATTCTGATACACAATGGGCTTCATCAATAGCAAAGGTAGAAAGACCAACTTTCTCTTTAACTACATCTAAAAGCGGGAGAAATCGCTCACTTATCAGACGTTCTGGGGCGACATAAAGTAATTTGACTTTACCATTCATGATCGCTTCTTCACGCAAGCGAACTTGATAGGAATTGAGACTACTATTGAGAAATGTAGCAGAAATATTATTAGTTCGCAGCGCTTCTACTTGATCTTGCATTAAAGCAATTAATGGTGACACTACCACAGTTAAACCTGGTTTCAAAAGTGCTGGTAATTGAAAACACAGAGATTTACCTCCACCCGTGGGCATGACTACCATTAAATCACGATTTTCTAGGGCATCTTCGATAATTTGCCTTTGTCCAGGGCGAAATTGATCATAACCAAAGTGATATTTTAATGCTTTTTCTAAATGGGGGTACTGAAGCATGGTAAGTAGTCAGATGAAAATAAATTAAAGTTTGTAGTCAGGACTTTAGTCCTTCTCATGCTTGTGTTGAGCAATAAATTGCTCACTACGAACTAGGATTTGATTTTATATTTAATTATACTCACTTACTTAGATAGCTCTTGCGTCTCTAGATGGTGATGAAGATATGAAAATTTTAACTTAGGTATGGAGCTTTTGAGGTATATTCACATATATTGGGTATATTATGTATGGTTCATGATTCAGCTAAGATTACTATAATAGGATACTAGGGCGTAAATGAAATAACCTTCAGGGAGCGACAAGCTTATTCTATGTTACTTTTTATTTTTGATTTCACGGTGGTACTAGCGATAAAATTTGAATGTAAATAAACTATGATTTGGACGGAAATTGATACCCATATTAGCCAGATTACTGGTGAAAAATTTGTCAGTCAGCAGCATTTATCTATTAGTGGGGGATGTATTAATCAGGGTTATGCTGTCAGTGATGGGAGATTAACTTACTTTGTTAAACTTAACCAAGCTTCTCAAGGAGAGATGTTTGCAGCAGAAATGCGCGGTTTACAACAAATGTATAAAACCCAAACTATTCGTGTTCCTAAACCACTTTGTTGGGGAATTACAGGTAATTCTAGCTATATTGTGATGGAATGGTTAGAAATGACGAGTGGCAATCATAAATCTTGGCAAGAAATGGGTAGGAAATTAGCAGCAATGCACAAAACTACAAGTGATCAAGGTTTTGGTTGGGATGTAAATAATACCATTGGTTCTACACCGCAAATTAATAATTTTTGTGATTCTTGGATTGAATTTTATACTGAATATCGTTTGAGTTATCAATTTAAGTTAGCAAGAAGACGGGGTGGCAGTTTTCCGTTAGCAGATAAGTTATTAGCAACTATTCCCAAATTATTAGCAGATTATCAAATTCAACCTGCTTTAGTACATGGAGATTTATGGGGAGGAAATGCGGGTTTTACAGTGGAAGGTGAACCGCTAATATTTGATCCAGCAACTTATTTTGGGGATAGGGAAGTTGATATTGCTATGACGGAATTATTTGGTGGTTTTCCACCAGTATTTTATCAAGGTTATGAAGAGGTGTTTCCTTTAGATAAAGGATATGAAAGCCGAAAAACACTCTATAATTTATATCATGTTTTGAATCATTTTAATTTATTTGGTGGTGGTTATGGTTCTCAAGCTAATCGGATGATTGAGAAAATTTTAAGTTAGAAATGGTGATAGTTAACTGTATTAGTTCGTTGGTGTTGCGTTTGAAGGTTGAGAGGGATTGAATATCTTGACTGAGATTAATCATGGTTGGTGATTCTGCATTAAATTTAGATTTAATTTAATGTTAGTATAAAATTAAAAAGGCGATACCTTCGGTCAGCTTTTTCATCCCTATAATCAACTATTATAACATTCAGATGATTGCATCCAGCCCCACTTTAACCTAAATTATACACCCAAGATTTTGGCATACAAACTCTATTTAAAATATCTCAATTGATAACGATTTTGATATTGTTCAATATAGGCCATGTTATCTATTTCTAGTTTTGATAATAATTTAATGGGAAATTCTTCTGGTGCGTACTGGGGAATATACCAGGATTGTTTGTTAAAGCAATCTTGTAAACCTGGATTTTCAAACCGACGACCATAAATAGCAAAAATAGTATTTCGCATAATATCTAATTCATAACCATTTTTACCCAATAAATCTACATCTGTGACTGGTCTTTGAGATAATCAAGCGTAAGTATTGAGTGTTGTATTGGTTTCTGGTAGAAAAGTAGGTGCGATCGCTGTAGGATGGTTGAAGTTATGATTTAACAATGGTTCTGGCGATGGTGCAATGGTAGGAGGCTGTGTAACTGTTGGTGTTTGTATGGTTCTGATGGCAGAAATTGATACTTGAGTTGTTGTGGTAGATTGAGAAGATTGGGTTAATAATTTACTAATAATTAATGATATACCAATTAATCCACCTACTATTAAACTAGCGATTAAAATCGTCTGATTAGTATTAGTTGGTTTGTTAGCTAGGCTAGGAATAGTGGTTTGTTGTACAGTGGCAATGAGGTTGTTAACGATAGATGGGATTTGGTGAAGAACTAAAGGGTTGTCTAGATTTTCCAAAGCTAGAAGCATATCTTTAGCAGTGGAATAGCGATCGCGTGGATGATAGGCTATAGATTTATCAATTACTTTGGCTATATTCGGTTCTAAATCATGAAGATAATGTCGCCATAATATCTCACCTGTCTGGGAATCTGTTTCTAATTGTTGTGGTTTTTTACCAGTTAATAAAAAAACTGCTGTTAAGCCTAAACTATATAAATCACTGGAGTAAACTGGTCTACCTGCTGCTTGTTCACTAGACATAAATCCAGGTGTACCAATGACAATGGAACTGGTAGGATTTCCTGCGGAATTTAACACCGTTCCCATAGATTCCCGTACTGCACCAAAATCAATTAAGACGGGTTTACCATCATCATGGCGCAAAATAATATTGTCTGGTTTGATATCACGATGGACAATATGTTGTGTATGAATATAATCCAGAACAGGTAAAATATTGATTAATATTTCTCTAACAGCACTTTCTGTAAATAAACCCTGTCTTCTAAATACCTTGGTTAAGGTGTCACCTTCAATCCATTGTTGTACTAAATAGAATTGTTCATCTGAGGAAAAATAAGCATATAAAGCAGGAATTTGATCACAATTACCACCTAGTGTTTCTAAAATAGCAGCTTCTCGTTGAAATCTATCCCTTACTAATTTGTAAATTTGGGGATTATTGTGGATTGGTTTTAGCTGTTTGACAACACATAACCGCTGAGATGGCATACAAGAATCCATCGCTAGGAAGGTTTCACCAAAGCCACCAGATCCCAGTGTACGAATAACTTGATAGCGATTATTTAGCAGAGTTTGCATAAATTAGCAGCAGTCACAAGAAAGATTGTTGTTACCAGTGTACAGCCTTAATTCCATATTCCACACTCCTACTACAGAATCTTGATGATAGAGTTAATCTAGGTGTATAAAATCATGCTCTTACGCATATAATCAAACTAAAACTTATTCGCTCTTGTCTTGTTATGATAACTGTTCCTAATTATAGCAATCTTATCTTTGCAGTTATAGACTGCAAAAATGAATTTATTATATTTTGAGGTTATTTGATTGTAAATAATAGTTTTGTAAAATTTATACCCATAATTAGAAAAGCCAATGCGTAAATTAAGATTATCTTAATTAAGTTGATCTGATGGACTATTAATTTAACATCAATAATCCTAAAAATCATCAAAATCACTGTTTAGACATTTTATCTAACAAAAGACCAACTTTTTTCGCTCTTTCTGGTTGACGTTGTTTTTGTAATAATTCTTTTGCTTGGATGAGATTAGCTTTTACTGCTTCTGGTTGTTGTTCCTGCATGAGAATAGTCGCTAAACGCAAGTAAGCATCAGGGTTTTTGGGACTGCTATCAATTACTTCACAAAATAAAGCTTTTGCTTCTTCAATTTGTCCTTTTTGATTTAAGATATCTCCTAATAACAAGCGTACCATATCATTAGTAGAGTTGATAGCAATGACTTTTCGTAAAACTATCTCAGCATTTTCATAATCTTTGGCCTGATAAAAATTAATGGCTTTCTGAAATAAATTAGAAGTAATCAATGTTTTGATACTCAAATAACCGAGAATAGCTAAACCAAAGATGACTATAGTAATGGCGACAATATTGGCAGTGGGAAATGTTTCTAACATGATTTTAAGCTAATAAACAGGAAATAGGAAAAAGTAGATATTCTAGGAAAAACAATTTCCAGATAAATTGATAGAAATTAGTGATGGCTTGTTTATCTTGTAAATTGACTCCTGCACCTTGCCACCAGAGGACGATGAGAATTAATGTATGGGTAATAATCACAAAAATGCTGTTAATTGTAGCTAGTTTTAATAGTGCTACTAAAATGATTCCCCCATAGCAAATAGTTAATACCCAAAGCGCCAGATTAAAGACTTTCTGCTGTCCCATTGTGACGGTGAAAGTTGTAATATTGTAAGTGCGATCGCCTTCAAGATCAGGAATGTCTTTGAAAATAGCGATCGCAAAGGTAAATACCAAGATAAATACTGTTAAAATCCAGACTACATTGGGTATACCTTGGCTTCTTTGCACAATAGAGCTAAAATGCAAAAACAATCCTAAATTAACTATTGTTCCCCGCACGGAAAAAATACATAACGCGGCCCAAAAAGGATATTGTTTTAACCGAATTGGTGGTAAAGAATAAGCCGTACCAATGGCTAAACTCAGGACTACCATTCCTAATAAATAGGGTCCAGTTAACCAGGCTAAAACTAAAGCTGCAATACCAGTAATAAGAACAATTAATTGCCCTTGTCCTCTGGTAAATGCTCCTGATGCTAATGGTAAATCAGGTTTATTGATTTTATCAATATCAATATCTTCGACTTGGTTCAAGCCAACAATATAGATATTGCCACATAAACAAGCAATCCAAGTTGCTAATATTTGACCAATATGGGCAATAGAAAACCCGCTAGATGTGACACCTAGAGTGATTAAATATAACCCAAAAATACTCAAACTTGTGCCAATAATTGTATGGGGGCGGGAAAATTTCCAAAAAGTAGAAAACCAACTTTTGGGAAGAATAGGATAATTTTGTTGATAAAATTGATTCATTTTTTTTACTGTTCCCTGGTCTATTTTGTCCCAGACAATAATCCAAACCGAATTAATCCATTTTGATAACCACGACGCATTAACCCTAAAGATAATGCTCCCTGAATTGTACTCCAACCAGCCATTAATAAACCAATAAATGCTTGAGGTGTAAATGCAGAGTCAATGACCACATTCCAAAAAGGTGCAACGGCAGTTGACCAGTCAGCAGTACGAATATTATTTAATGGTAATTGCCAAGCGATCGCTTCATATTCTGCCAAAGAAATTACATAAGGTAAACAATACACTCGATAAATATCTGCTAAATGCTTTTGTTCATCTGCTGTCAGTGCTAACTTATCCGTTGGCCGATGACACCATGTCACCATAATTAAAATCCCACCAGGCTTTAACACTCGGTAACATTCTTGTAAAAACTTAGTTTTATCTGGCATATGTTCACCGCTTTCCAGTGACCACACCAAATCAAAAGAATTATCCTCAAAAGGCATTTCCTGGGCATTAGCAACCATGAATCTAGTTTTTTGACTCAAATTCATCGTCAAAGACCTTTCTGTGGCTCTAGCGGCTTGTACAGGACTCAGTGTAATTCCTGTAGCATTTGCCCCAAATTTATCAGCCAAGTATAAAGAACTACCACCTATTCCACAGCCAACATCAAGGATATTTTCGGCACTCTTAACATTTGCCCATTTGAGTAATTCTTCAATTAAATCAATTTGTGCCTGACGGCGTTCTTTGACCTGTTTACCATCTACACCATAATACCCATGGTGCATATGTTCACCCCAAATTTGCTCCCACAAACTGGAAGAAGCATCGTAAAATTCCTGAATTTGTTTGTAAAGTGTTTGACTCATTAATTTATTAACAATAAAGATCACAAGAAATTGAAAAAAAACTTATTGATATGCTACCATCTGTGTTTTTAATTAGATAGGGGATATTTTTATGCCCAAGAATAACCCATTAATTCTACCTTGGGAATATATAAAAATAGCCTAATTGTATAATATTTCTTCACTTTTAATTAGTTATGACCGTTGCACGGACAATTTGTTTGGGATTTATAGCTGTCATTCTCTTGGGAGCAATTCTGTTAACAATGCCTTTCTCTACTGGTAATGGTAATTGGAATGACCCCATTGTGGCACTATTTACTTCAACTTCTGCGGTTTGTGTCACAGGTTTAGCCGTAGTAGATACTGGTACTCAATTTTCTTTTTTAGGTCAGTTGTTTATTGCCCTATTAGCACAGATTGGTGGTTTAGGTTACATGACAACTACCACCTTTTTAATGTTGTTAATTGGTAAAAAGTTTGACCTGCGACAAAAAGTAGCAATTCAACAAGCTTTAGACCGTCCAGGCATGAGTGGTAGCACCCAAATAATCCGTTCTATTATTGCCACAACCTTATTATTTGAACTCACGGGAGTATTTTTATTAATGTTCGCCTTTATTCCCCAAAAAGGTTGGCAAGAAGGAACTTGGTTAGCAATCTTTCACAGTGTTAGTGCTTGGAATAATGCTGGCTTTAGTCTATTTAAAGACAATTTAATGAGTTATCAATCTTCACCTTTAGTTATCATCACCCTTGGCTGTTTAATCATCTTTGGTGGTATTGGTTATCAGGTAATTTTGGATATATATCTTTGGTTACGTGATAGCTTCACTTATCAAGCCAAGCGCATCATCAAAAAACCCAGTTGTTTAATATTCTCTCTAGATTTTAAAGTTGCCACTAGCACAACTTTAATATTATTAGTTTTGGGAACAGTTGCTCTTTTTCTAATAGAAAGTAGAAACAATAGTACCTTTGGACAATTAAGTTTATCTGACAAAATATTAGCAGCTTGGTTTCAGTCAGTTAGTACCAGAACTGCTGGTTTTAATAGTATTGATATTGGTAAAATGACCAATGCCGGATTATTCATCATGATTGCTTTTATGTTTGTCGGTGCAAGTCCGGGAGGTACAGGCGGAGGAATCAAAACTACTACCTTACGAGTTCTTACCAGTTCTACAAGAGCAATTCTTCAAGGCAAAGAAGAGGTATTATTATATAATCGCAAAATTGCCGTATCCCTGATTTTAAAAGCCGTGGGTGTGGTCTTTGGTTCACTCGCTACAGTGATTATTGCCACAATTTTAATTAGTCTGACAGACCCAAAATTACCTTTCATCCAAATTCTGTTTGAAGTAGTATCAGCTTTTGCTACCGTCGGTCTTTCTACAGGTATTACGGGAACTGTTTCTACCGCCGCCAAATTAATCTTAATTCTGACTATGTATATTGGTCGCGTCGGTATTTTATTATTGATGTCATCTATCTTAGGTGATCCTCGTCCTAGCAGAGTTCACTATCCCGAAGAAAATCTCCTTGTTGGATAATTACCAATTATGTAAGTTGACCTGAGAAAACCACAAGCCTAAATTCCCCAAGTTTGGGGGAGTTTCAAATTCTTCTGGACTTACGCAAAACCTACTTCAAATACTGTCATTGCGACGTAAGGAAGCAATCTCAAACTACTAGGTTTCCTGGACTTACGCAAAACCTACTTCAAATACTGTCATTGCGACGTAAGGAAGCAATCTCAAACTACTAGGTTTCGTTAAAATGCGTAAGTCATATTCTTATTCCCCCAGAATTCGGGGTTAGGGGGTGAAATAGGCACAAAACGAAGACCGATAAAACTTGTGTGTTTTGACTTGCAAGAGGGGTATTGTTTTGTGCATCTTCATACAGAATTGGTATTAGTCCTAGCGAAAATGCCAATCATCAACTAAAATTCAAGTTGAGTCTATTACTTTACCTATGAATCAACCTCACTTTCAACGTGCCAATACTCTTAAATCGGCTTTTAATGTTTGCACTTTAGAACCACTAGAAGGTTTAGAAATAGAAAAATATTATGTTGATTTATCAGCAGTACGTAAAACTTCAGCAGTTGACGGCGTAAGTACCATTTTAGATTTTCAAGAACCAGCAAATTTCAGCACTATTTTATTTACTGGACATCGTGGTTCTGGTAAAAGTACCGAATTGAAACGGATTCAAAAAATCTGGGAACAAAGTTATCATGTAATTTATTTAGAAGTGAATGAAGAAACAGATATTAATGATGCTAACTATACAGATTTATATTTAATTGTCATCAAACAAGTTGAGTTGGCTTTACGCAAATTAGGATTGAATTTTGATCAAAAATTATTAAATAGTTTTGAAGTCTGGTTTGAAGAAATTACTAAAGAAAATGAAGAAAGTGTCGAAAAATCTGTAAATATAGACGCAGAAGCTAGTTTACAAGGAGGTGCGCCCTTTATTGCTAAATTAATGGTTAAGTTATTAGCACAAATCAAAGGTTCTGATAAACAAAAAACTACAATTCGTCAAACTTTAGAAAAAGATATTTCCCGTCTGAAAACAGATATTAACTTATTACTAGATGATGCTTATGTTAAATTGCGAAAAAAATACCCAGAGTTTAAAGGATTATTGATTATTTTTGATAACTTAGATCGCATTCCTCCTGGAGTTGCCGATCATTTATTTTTTGAATATGCAGCCCAATTACAAGAACTTCATTGTACAATTATTTATACAGTTCCTATTTCTGTTTTGTGTTCACCGAAAAATCCCCTATCTTTGTTTGATGGTAATCCTCACATTGTCCCAATGGTGAATATATACCAATTAGACCGAAATATTCCCAATTTAGACTATAACCAATTGGGACTAGATGCAATAGCGAGTTTACTAGAAAAACGGGTAGATATTGATGCTGTGTTTAATTCCCGTGGAGAATTGCTAGAATTAGCTAAAGCCAGTGGTGGCCATGTGCGTCAACTCATGCAAATGATGAGGTCAGCTTGTCAAACAGCAAGCACTAAGAAGCATCCTAAAATTTTGGCAGAAGATGTGATTTATGCTATCAAACAACAACAATTTAGTTTTGAAAGGTTTATTCCCAATGACCATTATCCATTGTTAGCGGAAGTTTGTATTAATAAAGATGTGAGTAAAGATGATATTGGCCAGTTAATGCTGTTTAATACTTCTGTTTTAGAATACAATGGCGATAACCGATGGAATTATCCTAACCCAGTGGTGAAGCAAAATGAATTCTTCCAAAAAGCACTGGCAGAAATTACAACATGATTTTAACGCTGAATTGGGGCAATTTGTCGCCCTAAATCAAGATATTTTGGCGGAATTATTGACGTTTATTGACTTTTCTGAAAAATTCACTTTAGGATTTATTGAAATTAATTTTCCTCCCGATGGGGAGTTATTAATTGAAGCATTAAAAACAAATTCCCAATGTGAGGAAATTCAATTTGTAATTTTCAAATTTACTGATCCTAATTTGCGCTTTTTACGGGATGAAATTGTTAAAGAACTGCAAAAAATTGAAAAAGAAGCAAATAAAAAGTTAGTATTAATTATTCAAGGTTTAGAAAAATCAATTGGTCTTTCTGGGGAATATCCACCAGTTTTACAAGATTTGAATTTTGTACGGGATGCTTATAAAAGAACAGTACCTTACCCTATATTATTGATTTTACCAGATTACGCTATTAATCGGTTAGCGAAATTTGCTCCTGATTTTTGGGCTTGGCGTTCTGGTGTATTTAGATTTAAAACCTTAGAAACAACTAGAGAAAATGCTATTAATCAAACTTTGCAATCTGATATAGAAATTGATAGGGTCGAACCCCAGGAAAAGCAAGAAAGAATTGAAATTTTACAACGGTTATTAATGGAATATAAGCCTACCTGTGAAGAAGTAACTGATGGAAATTTACGCAGGTATAGTAATATTTTATTGGAATTGGCAACAGCTTATATTAGTCAACATCAACCGAAAACAGCGAGGGAATATTTAGCGGAAGCTTTACAAATTGCGGAACAATTAGCAGACATTGATTTTAAACGTCGGGTTTTAAATAAAATTGGTGATGCTTATAATGAGGAAAGGAAATTTGAAACAGCAATTAATTATTATCAACAGGGTTTATATATTGCTAAAGAATTAAATAACCGTAAAAGTGAAAGTTATGCTTTATTTAATTTAGGTAATGCTTATTTAAATTTACGGCAGTTTTTAAAAGCTAGAAAATATTATCAAAACTGTTTAGAAATTGAGCAAGAATTAGGCGATCGCTTTTCTCAAGCTAGAACCTACCATGAATTGGGAAGAGTAACCCAAAATTTGCGAGAATATGCCCAAGCACGGGACTTTTATCAACAAGCTTTAGCTATTAAAATCGAATTTGGCGATCGCTATGAACAAGCTGGAACATACCACCATTTGGGAATTGTAGCCCAAGAAATGCGGGAATATGCCCAAGCACGGGACTTTTATCAACAAGCTTTAGCTATTAAAATCGAATTTGGCGATCGCTATTCTCAGGCTAGAACCTACCATAATTTGGGATATGTAGCCCAAGAAATGCGAGAATATGCCCAAGCACGGGACTTTTATCAACAAGCTTTAGCTATTAAAATCGAATTTGGCGATAGATATTCTCAAGCCTTAACTTACCATGCTTTAGGCATACTGGCAAAAGCACAGGAAGATTATACAGAAGCGAGAGTGAATTTACAAACAGCGTTAAAAATATATGTTGAATATAAAGATGAATATTGGGGGAATATTGCGAGGGAGATTTTAGAGAGATTACCAGAGTAAAATGTAAGGGTTTAGCAATGCTCATTAGTATCAACTTAGCATAAAATCCATAGCCCGCCTGGGAATGAATTCCGAGTCTAATAGGGGAAGTCATCTAAAGATGACTAAAGAACCTGAAAATTATTTAGTAAACTTTAGTTTACTTTGGCTATTAGCCTGTGAAATTCATTTCTGGGAGGGTGTGGAAGCCAACAGATAAGCAATTTTTAGCTCAAAGAAATAAATTATAAAAGTACATATTGATGAAGAAGTGGATGCTTTATATTTGCGTCTGGATGAATCCAAAATTATTGAATCTGAAGAAGTTTATCCAGGAATTGTACTTGATTTTAATGAACAAAATCAGGTTCTAGGTATTGAAGTTTTACAGTGAGGCTAGGTAAACTACTCCTGAGATTAATTCGGGTTTTTTAATATGGGGACTTTCTGTATAACTACCTTCAAATTCATGGCATGATAAGCGATCGCCATTTTCTAATGGTAAAATTTGAGGATTTGGGTTAGTTTGTGGCCGCTGCATTACCATTTTGAAATAAAATTGATATGAACTTTACATAATTGATTCAAAAATCACAGATTTTTCCCCAGAAAAGCAACTTGGGTTAGTAGTATCAAAATTAACTAAATATGTTGGCATTAAAAATTCTCCTTATGGCAAGACAAGAGGCAAGAGGCAATAGTGAAGAAGCTTTGAGCGATTTTACTTTTCTTTACAGACTTTAGTTTTATTGTGTTTACCTACTTACATTATGGACATAAATTGTTCATTCTGTATTTAGAGTACCAATTACCAATCACCAATTACAAATTATGAACCTTTCATCATTAAAATTTCTTCGCAGTTTACGTAAAGATAACCACCAATTTGCTGTTATTGGTTTAGGTCGTTTTGGCCGTTCTGTTTGTTCTACACTACATAATTCAGGTTATCAAGTTTTAGCTACAGATATTGATGAAAAAAGAGTTTCTGAGGCTTTGAATGAAGAAATAGTTAATCATGCTTTACAAATAGATTCTACAGAATCAGCAGCACTAAAAGAAGCAGGAATTTTTGAATTTGATACTGTAATTATAGCTATTGGTAACTATGTCCAAGAAAGTGTAATTACTACTTTAAATGTGAAAGAAGGTGGTGTACCTCATGTCGTGGCAAAAGCTTCTAGTGAAGTTCACCGCAAATTATTAAAACGAGTTGGTGCAGATCATGTAGTTTTTCCTGAATATGAAGCTGGTTGTGCTTTAGCACGCACACTTACTAAACCAGGAATTTTAGATAGATTTGATCTTGATCCAGATAATAGTATTGTGGAGTTAATTGTTCCTGATGATTTTCATGGTAAAACCATTGCTGAACTCCAACTTCGTAACCGTTATGGTTTAAATATGTTGGCGGTAAGTCATGATGGTAAATTTATCATTAATCCTGACCCAGCTAAACGGTTAGAAAAAGGTTCTGCAATGGTAGTAATTGGTTGCAATAAAGATATTAATCGTTTACCAATTTGAAGTACAAGGCAAGAGGGAATAGGCAATAGGTAAGAGGTAATAGCGGGACTTAGGCAAAAAAAGAGACCAAATGACAGCCTTAAACCTTCTTGATGGTGGTATTTTGGATGCTTCAATTAGTCAATCTGCTCTAAAAGCAGAAATAAATATTCTCCTAACACTGAATCCCAATTATTTTACTCGTTTGGGAAATGCGATCGCTAATATTGTGCAAATTCCTGAGTAATACTGAATTGACTCATAAACACTGGCTTTTCCTCTTTACCTCTTACCTCACAAAATCTGCAACACAACTAATGTCATATCATCAGTATTTTGCCGATCAGAACCAATAAATTGTTCAACTTGATCAAATAAATATTCCACAATTTCTTGAGGAGTATTGCAATATTTACAAGCTGTGCGGAAAGAAGTGACAAAATTATCTTCATCAAAGCGATCGCCCCCCGCCGCCACCGCATCCGTTAAACCATCAGTATAATAAATAACTTTATCCCCAGATTCTAATTTCACTTGGGCATCTTCATATTCACTATTAGCATCTAAACCAATTAACATTCCCAAGGTATCCAAACGGGTGACGTTTTTTGTCGCTGCGTGCCACCACAGAGGAGGATTATGGGCTGCATTACTATAAGACAAAATCTGTGTTTTCGGATCATATTCAGAATAAAACATCGTTACAAAGCGATGAGAATTTTCCAAATCCGCATACATTACCCGATTCAAATTCTGTAAAATTCCCGCCGGGGAGTTACCATGCAAAACCTCACCCCGCAACATTCCCCGCAACATCGTCATAATTAAACCTGCGGGAACACCTTTACCCATCACATCCCCAATTACCAAACCCCAATTACCATTTTCTCTCCCTTCCTGTGATTTCGCTTTTAACTGATTTTGATTTGTGGGAATAAAATCATAGTAGTCACCCCCTACACGATTAGCTGGCTTACAACGCGCTGCTAAAGCCAAACCAGGAATATTCGGACATTGACGGGGTAAAAGTCGGCGTTGAATTTCTGCACCAATTTCTAACTCTTGATCTAACCGTTCTTTTTTCCTCAATTCCACAGCTAATTCATCATTTTCAATGGCTACTGCTGTTTGATCTGCCACTAACCGGACTAATTTTTGTCTAGTTTCTGTCCAACTATATTCAGGATCACGACTTAAAACATAAAGCCAACCCCGTTCTGTATGTTTAACTAAAATTGCTGTACCAAAAACTTGCACATCTGCACCTAAATAACGGTGCATTTGTTCATCTAAAATCCCTGTAGATATTGCTGGAGATACAGAATTAGGTAAAAGTGTAATTTGACTACTAGCAGTTTCTAGGGCTTTTCTAATATTTTTTCTTTGCTGACTATCTTGCCAATGTAGTTGTTCTAATCTAACTTGTCCGTTAGGTTTATAAAGAAAAAGTGCGCTACCTTCTGCATCTGTCACTCTGGTAGCCATGAGAGGAATTAGTTCTAAAAACTGATTTAAGTTATTAAAGCTTCTGAGGGCAAACCCTAAAGAACTTAGTAAGTCTTGAATTTTATTTTGTTCTCGATGTAGCCTGGCCACAAGTTCTTTCAGTGCCACTACAGGAGTGACATCTGTTGCGGCAGTGCTATTACTATCATTAGGATGAGAAGGATATTGGGACACAGGTTAATATTGCAGTTGAGAATACCAAATTTGTGATTGTTTATAAATACTCTTAATTGATAAATTGTTAAATCATATTCAACTATATTTGTGATTTTAGCAAGAGTATAAAAACCATTTCAGGTGATTTTTAAGTATTAGCTGATGCTGAGGACATTTTGCTTTTTAATTGCCAATCATGATAATTTTTTTTAGTTTTTGTCAAAAATATTTCCTTGACAATCAGTGTTTTTTATGATCAATTAAGTAAGTTGGCTGGAAAAAATCGAGATATGCTACAGAATGTAAAATTCCTCAAAGTCTTTTCCCTCTTGCCTCTTGCTTGTTGCATTGCCTCAAGGATAAATTTCAACGCCTACCTACTTAGCAGCCTCTAATTTTTTCATAACTCTTTGAGTCCTTCATATATCTTGAGAAATAAAGGGTAAACATTCAAGGTGATAGGTCAGATGTGACAGGTGACAGTAAGAAATGTCGGTTTAAGGATCTAACCATATTGTCTACAGCTATCAAAGTTGACTCTCTAGCTAAAATTTACTCAAAAACTCCATAGATTTTTAGTAAACTCATCGATCGCCTCTTACTGGCTAGGATATTTCTCAAAACATAGTTGTGATCATGGTTTTTATGGAAAATGTCCAAATATTGACTGCAAACATTTAACCTATATACCACAAATTCTCGAAATGTTTCCTTAGATAGATTTCTTTTATGGAAAAATTCTAGATTTTTTGACAAATGAAGAGGGAAGAGGGAAAAGACAACAGGCTATAGGGGCGAACGGCCGTTCGCCGGTCTAACAGTCAACCCTCAACAATGATTTAACCGCTCAATAGTGCTTCTACAAACTCATAACTAGAGAATGGACGCAAATCTTCAATTCCTTCTCCAGCACCAATAAAACGAATGGGTAAGCCTAACTGCTGGACAACGGCTAGGGCTACGCCTCCTTTGGCTGTTCCGTCTAATTTGGTGAGGACAACGCCGCTAAGTTGGGCTGCTTGGGAAAATACTTCTGCTTGGCGGAGGCCATTTTGTCCCAGGGTAGCATCCAGGACTAACAGAGATTCTACATGGGCGTTGGGGGCTTTTTTGGCGATGATGCGACGAATTTTGCTGAGTTCGTCCATTAAGTTTTTCTTATTTTGCAGTCGGCCAGCAGTATCTATTAACAGTAATTCTGTTTGTCTGGCTTCGGCGGCTGTAATGGCATCAAAAACTACGGCGGCTGGATCTGTGTTTTTACCTGGATTAGCAATGACTTCTACACCGCTTCTTTGTCCCCAAACTTTCACTTGTTCCACTGCGGCTGCGCGGAAAGTGTCAGCAGCACCAATTAAACAGTTATAACCAGATTTTTGAGCGAGGTGTGAAAGTTTACCGATGGTTGTGGTTTTTCCTGCACCGTTTACGCCGGTCATTAACCAGATAGTGAGGGTGTCTTTGGTGGGGGCAAAACTAGATGGTGGTTTGTTGGCGAGGGGTGCATCTAGCATATCCCTCAGAATTTCTTTGAGATAGGCGATCGCCTCTTCTGGAGGAGTAACTTCTGCTAAAAGTTTTTTCTGTAGGGAAGTAATAATATAGTCGGTTGCCTCTACACCCACATCTGCTTGTAATAGTAAAGCTTCAATTTCATTGACAGCATTTTGATTCAGGGGTCCTTGACCAACAATTGATTTTATTTGGTTGAGAATATTCCGCCGTGTTTTATCTAAACCTTGACGCAGTTTTTTCAACCAGTTAATTTCTTCAATGGAAATATCTTCGGCTTTTCTCCCCTGGGCAGCTAAAACCTCCGCAGACCAGACAAAACCATCATCAAATTCCAGTTCTATGACTTCTGGTATGGGTGCTGGTTCTGTAATAGCGATCGCTATTTCCGGTACAGGGGTTTCTATAGCACCAGCAATTAATTTCTCTTGCTTGGCTTCTCTTTCCGCCGCCGCCCGTTCTAAGAAGGATAGGGCAGGAGTTTCTATTTCTTCAGGTTCAGGTTCTGTGGGGGTAACAACTTCTTCAGTAATTTTTGCCACTGGTGCAGTCACTTCCTCTGTTGTTATTGGTATTTCCTCCTCCACAGCTACAGGTGTTTCTGTTTCCACCTGTTCTTCCTGTTTCTCTTGAATATTCTTATAAGCAGCCTTCGCAAATGCCAACAAGTCCGCCGTGTCCGGTATTGCTGTTTCGGGTGGAGTTGCTTCTGTTGCGGGTGTTTCTTCCCCAGTTACAGGAGTAGAAACTTCGGTAGATTCACTATTTGGACGACGAAACCAATTAAAAGCCATTGCAGTTGTTCAGATAAAAATTTAATTAGAAGTCACTCAATTTTGGATTTAAGATTTTTGATTTTGGATTCACTACACCATAAAGTGTAGAAGCGGGGAAATTTGGGATTTGGGATTTACTGTTTTTCCATCGTCAAGGACTCCAAAACTATATTAAATTCTTAATCTAAAATCTAAAATCTAAAATTCCGTTCACCAGGGGCGGGTTTTCCCCACCCAAAGAAATAATTTTCCCATTAGCAATTAGCAATTACCAATGAACTTATACAACTACTTTTTGTTGTCACTTACACGACGCAAAACACCATTAATAAATCGGTGTCCATCTTCTCCACTGTAACGTTTAGCTAACTCTACGGCTTCATTAATAGCGATACTGGGGGGAACTTGCATAAATTTCATTTCGGCAACGGATATTTGCAAAATATCTCGATCAATTTGGGCTAAACGGGTAACTTGCCAATCCACTAACGCCTGAGAAATCAACTCTTCAATTGGCTGGCGATTTTCGCTGACGGTAATAATAATAGCTTTAGCATAGTTACGGACTTCCTTATCTTGATTAGCTAATTGAATTAATTCAGGAAAGTCAACGGATGCACCTAATTGATTAATAGCCGTTTGGGTGTAGGAAATGGCCTCTTTTAACATGGTTCTAGCTGTGTTCAAGTCTGAGGCCCTTGTTTCGCTAGTTAATACTCGCTCATTACTACGTTGTAGTTCTCCTGCGGCATTATTCAATGTATCCTGGACTTCTAATGTGAGGCTACGAACTGCACCTAGAACTAATTTAGAAACTAATTGTTCGTCCGATAGAGTATCTAGTTTTTTGGGGTTGATGGGCAATTGGCTAAGACTTAACAGTGCCAATTCACGGGCTATTTGTTGGGGTTTACGACGTTGCATACAGTTGGAAAGGATAAAAATATGTGAGTTATGGCACAGTTAAACAATTAGCTTATCTATTTTTTGATCACTTTGCTAGGTTAGTATCCAGTTCTGGTTCTCTTATCTCCATGACCTGGTGTTTTATTTCTAGGTCTGATTCTGCTATTACTGCATTTAGTGGGGGAGATTGGACATTGGGGGCGACTATTCCACCAGAGATAATAATTTTGAAAGCATCTTCTACAGACATTTCTAGGTTAATTACGTCTGCTTCTGGAACTACTGCATACCAGCCTGTAGTGGGGTTGGGGGTGGTAGGAATGAATAAGCTAATGACAGGACGGGAGAGTTGATTTTGGATTTGGGTGCTAATTGCTCCTGTAGCAAAAGCGATCGCCCAAATTCCCGGACGCGGATATTCTACTAAGACAACACGGCGAAATTTCCCATTAGAATCTTTGAGGAGAGTTTCTAATAGTTGTTTGAGGGTTTTATATACCTGACCAGCTAAAGGAATGGCTTGTAATAACCTTTCACCTACATCTAATAACCACCTTCCCGCAATGTTTCTGGCCATTAAGCCAATAACAAGAATACTTAATAATGGCACAGCTAATCCTACCAGAAAATTAAGTATATTTACCAGAATTGGGTTTAAGCCATCAAAGGGATTGAGTTGTTTGGGTATTTGGGTGAGAGAATTAATCACCCAGGTGGCTATGGTAATTGTTAACCAGATGGTAGTTGCCAGGGGAATTACCACCAGCAAACCAGCAATTAGGTCATTTTTTAAGTCCTGTTTCAACCGTTCCATTACCAACCCCTGATTCTCCTTGTTTAGCTGAGTAAAACTGTTGTGATTATTGTCCATAAGAGCAAGTTAGTCACATTGGGAATATTACAAACTGATTACAGCAAGTATCAGTATCTTGCAACAGATTATTTTTCATTCTAGAAAATGCCCTTTGTACCCGTTTATCATGGTGGAAATTAACCGTCGGTACGAAAATTAGCCATTTTCCTAGTTCAACATAAATATAGGCATCATTACACCGTGATCCCGGCTGGTAAATCTTTGAGAGTGTTACTTATCTTTGTAATAGTTGTAAATGATTGTTGCAAGTCTGAGAGATATTATCTATCCTATCGTGCTACATCACCAAATGCTCATAATTTGGTAATTACTATTTTTAGTGATGTGGATCTTAACAGGTGACAGACAACAGATACAGATATTTCTCTTTTTTCCCGAATGTGTAATTAATTTTGCCCAGGTACTTATTCTCGAATCCTCTTGCCTTCCTACGTAGGAAAACATGGCTAACACCACGCTTCGCTATCACTAATCAAACTGGATTCCTATATGACCTATTTCTTCAATATCGTCAGGTATTGTTAAAAGGGTCATATCTTGAGTAATTTGTTGTTGACGATCTAATTTACCAAATCTCCAAATTTCTCCGGTAGTTACAGAACCATAAAATACAGATTTATTTTCTTCAATTTCTGATAAAGCAATTAATTCCTCTGGAAGTTGAGTAAACCCTCTTGTTAAATCCAGGACTTAAGCAACTGGTACATTAGTAGGGTGTATCAGATATCAAAAATCGGTTCATTTAGAGGATTTATGCAGTCTGACGCACCCTACAACAGATTTTTAGTGTGACACTTGCGTAAGTCCTAAAATCATCATCTTTGGCTTCAATTACTAATAAACTTTGGTGAGAACGTAATAAATAATCTAGATTGCCTTTTAACAAATTATTGATATTAATTGGATATTCTATTTTCATTTGATATTGACAATAAGTAATAACTTCTAACAGCATTGGTGAAATTAAAGTTTCTCGTCTAGCTGTTTCATTATTTAAGCTGACTAATGGTAAGAAAGATGTGATTTTATTTTTAAGTTCTGCAATGTTTTTTAATCAGTTAGCAGTCTTGGGTAGCCTGATATTTGAAAGTTTTTAGATTAAATCCCTAATGTTACTTCTTCAAAATATAGGAACAACCAATAACTAGAATATCAAACTAATTTGCCATCACTTCTCTTACTAAGGTAGCCAATTTATCCGCACTATCAGGAACAGCGATCGCTTGAGAAGCCTCTCTCATTTTCGCCAATTTCCCTGAAGATTGCAACAAATTCAAAACCTGAGAGGTAAATATTTCTGGTGTCAAATCTGATTGTTTAAAGGATAAGGCCGCACCAGCTTTAGTAAATACCTCTGCATTATAGGATTGATGATCTTCCGCCGCAAAGGGATAGGGAATTAAAATCGCTGGTACACCACAAATTGCTAATTCTGTCAAACTACCCGCACCAGAACGACTAATGGCTAAATTTGCCCTTCGCAACAAAGGGGACATATTGTTATAAAAGGGTAAAGCGATATATTGAGGATGTTGAAGAGTTTTAATATCAGGATCATTATCCCCTGTTAAATGCACTATATAAGCGCCAGCTTGAAACCAAGCATTTGCACATTGTCGTACTAACTTATTTACAGCTACAGCGCCCTGACTGCCGCCAAAAACTAGAATTAGGGGAACATCATCAGGAATAGGTAAGTCTAAACTATTGTTATCTCCCTGCTCCAAAAACTGAGAACGTACAGGAGTACCTACACATACAGTTTTACTCTTGGGTAAGTATTTACTAGCTACATCAAAACCTATAGCAACGACATCACACCAAGGGCCAAAAAAACGGGTGACTTTACCTGGTAAAGCATTAGATTCATGAAAAACTACAGGTAAACCCAAAGAACGCGCTGCAATTACCGCAGGCCCGGCAATATAACCACCTGTGGTAAAAACTCCCTGGAACTTTCCCTGCTTCAAAATTCGTCTTACTTCCAGAATGCCACCTAGTAACTTGAACAAAATACGTACCGAACGGAGACTTAAACCTTGCTGAAAACCTTCAACAGCAACAGTATTTAAGGGATATGTACTAGGAACTAGCTGATTTTCTAAGCGCTTTGGTACACCTAGCCATTCAATCTCAAATTCTGGTAGTTTTTCAGCTAATGCGATCGCCGGAAACAGATGTCCACCTGTCCCACTAGCTGCTATAAGTAGTTTAATTGGTGGATTTATCATTCCCTGCTATACCATTCATCTTTCAGCTTCATTAAGATAAAACAAATTCCTTATCTTCTATCATCAAATCAGTAAAATCTTACTAATGACTAAAATTATCCCTTTATTAATGAAACGTAACAGAACATTACCGCTTGGTGTTTTCCTCCTCTCCAGTTTACTGGCAATGGGTTTTTCTAGCATAGGACAGGTTGTTGAAGCCGGTGAACTACAGAATGTACCAGCTACACTTACCAACCTCTTAACACAGATTGACAACGCTGCTAATCAAGGTAATGTCAACGGGGTAATGGAATTTTACAGCCCTGCATTTACCCATGGTGATGGTTTAAATCGCAAAGTCATGGAACAAGCTTTAACAGGACTGTGGAAAAGATATCCCAAATTGCGTTATACAACCCGCCTAGAGTCTTGGAAATCTGAAGGTAATACGATTATTGCGGAGACTGTCACCACTATTAACGGGTTAGCTGCACCGAATAACAATAATTTAACCCTTGAATCTACTATTAAATCACGTCAACGGATCACAGGATCAAAAATTGTTCATCAAGATATTTTGTCAGAACGGACTCAACTCACTTCTGGTAGTAAACCACCTCAAGTAGAAATTAAATTACCACAACAGGTAAAAGTTGGGGAAAAATATAGTTTTGATGCCATTGTTCAAGAACCATTAGGTGACGACTTTTTATTAGGTGCAGCAATGCAAGAACCTATTCAAGCTAATAAACTCATTAACCCGACAATAGCAAATTTAGAATTTCTCAATGCTGGAGGACTCTTTAAAGTGGGACGCGCACCCTCTAATCCTGGTACTCAATGGGTTTCTGCTGTCATTCGCAGGGGTGAAGATATGACGATTATTACTCAACGGTTACAAGTAGTGAGAAAATAGTCCGTAGTTGACGGTTGACTGGTGAC
Organism: Cuspidothrix sp.; assembly: GCA_046080565.1. Classification (GTDB taxonomy): domain Bacteria; phylum Cyanobacteriota; class Cyanobacteriia; order Cyanobacteriales; family Nostocaceae; genus Cuspidothrix. Next base: position 23,210 of record JBJTUF010000029.1, read on the forward strand.
AGTTGACTGTTAACTATTGGCGGAAAATAGGAATAAAAACATTACCAATTACTAATTACCTATCCATGCAAAACCAAATTGTGCTTATTACTGGTGCAAGTAGCGGTATTGGTGCTGCTTGTGCGAAGATTTTTGCTCAAGCTGGTGCAAACCTCATTTTAGCTGCCCGACGCTGGGAACGTTTACAGGAATTAGCTAATTCTTTAGATATTCCCTCTGATAAAATTCATTTATTGCAACTTGATGTGTGCGATCGCTCGGCGGTAGAATCTGCTATTGCTAACTTACCTTCCCCTTGGTCAAATATTGATATTCTCATTAATAATGCTGGTTTAAGTCGCGGTTTAGATAAATTGTATCAAGGCGATTTCCAAGACTGGGAAGAAATGATTGATACTAATATTAAAGGTTTACTTTACCTTACCCGTTATGTTGTACCGGGAATGGTGTCCAGAAATACTGGTCATGTGATCAACATCGGTTCTATTGCGGGACATCAAACCTATCCTGGTGGTAACGTTTATTGTGGCACAAAAGCGGCTATAAGAGCTATTTCTGAAGGTTTAAAACAAGATTTATTAGGAACTCCTGTGAGGGTAACTAGCGTTGATCCTGGTATGGTAGAAACAGAATTTAGCGAAGTGCGTTTTCATGGTGATACAGAACGCGCTAAGAAAGTGTATCAAGGAGTTAAACCTCTAACTGCTGATGATGTAGCTGATGTGATATTTTTCTGCGCTACGAGAGCTAGTCATGTAAATATTAATGAAGTTATATTAATGCCAGTTGATCAAGCCAGTGCAACTTTAGTGAGTCGGCGGGTATAAATAGGGTTTACACCAAAAAGTCTTTCTGTGAAGGTTAGGTGACAGTTTCAAGAGTTGGATAAGCAAGATTTTTTCTTTAACCAGAAACTAAATGCAAGGTTTTTGAGGAAGACACTACTAAAAGCGTGCATTTTGGGTCTGATAAAAGGAAAAAATTGGTTGTTAAAGATAGCCCAAACTATTGCCTCTTACCTGCCTCCACGGAAAGACTTTTTCACCAACCCCTACTTAATAGTTTTAGAGTCAACTATCAACCATTAAAACACTGTAGCTACCAAAGATTTTCAAAACTTCTGTATAATTTTGTAACTCTTCTAAAGCAGATATCATGATCTGTGCATTCACATCTGCTTCTATGTCCAAATAAAATAAATATTCTCCTAAAGAACGTTTTGTGGGACGGGATTCAATGCGACTGAGATTAATACCTAAATGGGCAAATACTTGTAATGCTTTCACTAATGCGCCTGGAACATTAGCTGGCGCGCTGAAGGCTAACGATGTATGAGTACAAGTAATAGGATTATTTTCTTCTGAGCTTACTACCCAAAACCGAGTACAATTTTCTGGATAATCATTAATTCCACTAGCCAGAATCGGTAAATTATACAGTTGTGCTGCCCGACTGGAGGAAATAGCTGCTGTTGTTTTTTCCTGCTCTAATCTCTGTAATGCTTCAGTGGTAGAGTTACTAGGAATTACCTTGACATTTGGCAAAAATTGTGATATCCATCCTTGACATTGAGCTAAAGCTTGGGGATGGGAATAAATTTCCTTAATACTATCAAAGCTTTTCGCAAAAGATATTAATGTATGCTGAATTGGTAGAATTAAAGCTAAGTGAATTTTTAAATTATCTAATTGCCATAAAGTATCTAATGTCATGTTGACACTGCCTTCAATGGAATTTTCCACGGGAACAACAGCTATAGCTGCTTCAGCTTTAGCTACAGCTTGTAATGATCGCGCTATGGTAGGATAGGGAGAGAGTTCAAAACTTTTGGGATTAGTAATTTCTTGATGGTTGTTTAACCAGTTGAGATAGGAAAGAGCCGCTTGTTCGCTATAAGTTCCCTGGGGTCCAAGATGGGCAATTTTGAGAGTCATACTTTTAATTTTGACGGTTTTGCAGAATAATGAGTTAATAAGTTAATTTTTTACAATTTAAATCAGATTGTTAAAAGATATTACAATTAAGAAACAAATGGTTTAATTTGCTCATGGCTACAAAATTTATTGCCTCTCAATCGGTGGAAATTTCCGTTCCCAAGCAATCTATTCCTATTCAGCATTACTTACGTCAACCTCAACGTTTAGTCAATGCCCTCGTTGACAATTCCCGAATTCAACAGTTATCTGATGAGGTATTTCGGTTAAAAATGCGTCCTTTGTCTTTTATGTCACTGAGTATTCAGCCGACAGTAGATATGAGGGTTTGGGCAGATACAAGTGGAACGATTTATTTGCGATCGCTCGATTGTGAAATACTTGGTTTTGAGTATATTAACCAACGTTTTTCCCTGAATTTAAAAGGTTATCTTTCACCAGTTCAACTCAGTAGTGGGATGCACCTCCAAGGAAAAGCTGATTTAGAGGTTTTGGTAGACATACCTCAACCATTTTCCTTTACACCCAAATCAATTTTAGAAACCACAGGTAATGGATTACTCAAAAGTGTGTTGTTAACTGTTAAGCAAAGATTGTTACATCATCTCCTGGCAGATTATCGTCATTGGGTAATGTCTCAAACTCAAAATACACCAGTTGATAATCACATTAGTGAGTTACCAATGTTGAATTTTGAATAAGTAGGGGTTGGTGAAAAGGTCTTTCCGTGGAGGCAGGCAAAAGCCAAGAGTTTGGGCTATCCGTCATCCCCAAATTTTTGGATTTCTCTGACCTAAAAGGGGGAATTTCCCCGACTACACCCCTGGTTTTCTTTGGCAAGGACTAAAAGAGCTACGATGTAAAGGTGAAGGCCCATATTTTTGGAGCGCCAGTAAATGTTTCTGGCTGCCATAACCTTTATTATTTCCTATATCATACATAGGATATTTTAATGCTAAACGTTGCACTAAATCATCCCGCCAAACCTTGGCCATGATACTAGCTGCGGCAATATTAAGCGATCGCTCATCACCTTTGACAATAGTTTCCTGTGCTATGGGCAAAGTCTTCACCAACTGATTACCATCAATTAAACATAGTTTAGGTGTCACTTGCAACTTTAAAACAGCACGTTTCATGGCTAAGAGAGTTGCTTGTAAAATATTCAAATCATCTATTTCCGCCGTTGTGGCATAACCAATTCTCCAGTCTAAAGCCAGATTCATAATTTTTCCCGCCAGTTTAGTTCTGCGAGAACTAGACAACTTTTTGCTGTCATTGATATTATCTAGCATCAGTATAGATAAAGCCTCTGCTGGTAATATCACTGCTGCTGCTACCACAGGTCCAAATAAAGCACCTCTTCCTACTTCATCTACACCCACAACCGCACCCAGAATATCTGAGTAAGTAGAAAACTCTAACCAACTGGAATTATTCTGAGATGCTGGGTTAATTTTTACCATGCCTATTGACAAGAAACTTTAAATGTGTATATTCCTAAAACCCATATTTCTCCTAGGGGTTTAGCACTGCTAAACCCCTACCTCTTGCCTCCTGCCTTCTGCCTCCTTCAATCTTGGCTAAAACCATCACCATCTAAAGCTGATGAACGACGACGACGACGACGATTAGGTATAGAGGCAGAACTACTATTTATTTCTATTCCTGATTCTGTTTCTGTTGTTGTTTGTATTTCTATTTCGTCGGGAACAATTGTTAATTCTGGGACTATTGTTAATGGTGGAAAACTAGATTCTGATTCTAGAGGAAATGTTACTGTTGCCGGTGTAATAGTGACAATATCAGGAGTTATTTTTTCACTAATAATCGGTTCAAGGCTAGAGGGTATTGATTCAGGAGGTAATTCTCCTGGTTGCACAACATTAATAATTACTGATCTTGTGCTTTTTCCTTCTCGATCTAACTTGAGTAGGGGAGAAATTCCCATTTCTGCATAAGTATCTTGTTCTTGTGCTGACATTTCTACATGAATAACTTCCGGAGGTTCTACCTTAATCGGTTCTAGTTTCACTTTTGCCCGTTCTGGTCTTTCTGTCCAACCGGATTTATTAATAGTAGGTGGAGCTATTTCTGATATTGGTAATTCAGTTTCTTCTGCGTCTAAATCTAAATCATTAATAAAACCGAGGGGATTATTGACTAACCGAGGTTCGTCTTTACCATTTGCTCCATTAATACCGATGCGACTGCGACGAGTACGGGTGCGTCGTTTACTATCATTTAATTCTTGATAACTAGGATGATTAATTAGATGCAGGGAATTAAATTCGGGTTCGCTCTCAAAGCTATCACCAAAACCATCTAATGGATCTCGTGGTATTACTGGAGGAATGCTACCGCTATCTGGTATGCGGGTAACTGGACGTGGTTCTTTTTGCGGCATGGGTACAAACCGCTCTGGGATGTCTGCTACGGGAACAGGTAAACGATTTTCTGGTTCTCCTGGTAATCTCACGGTATGACCTAATCCACCACATGCGCCACAGGGTTCGCCAAATAATTCATAAACGTTTTGACCCTGACGTTTGCGGGTAAGTTCCACTAAACCCAGTTCTGTCAGTTGGGCAATTTGGGGACGGGCTTTATCAGCTTTAAGAGCTTTGTTAAAGTGTTCTAAAACCTGCATTTGATCGCGTCGAGATTCCATGTCAATGAAATCAACTACGATCACACCAGCGATGTTCCGCAACCGCAACTGACGGGCAATTTCTGTTGCTGCTTCGCAGTTTGTCCACAGTACGGTTTCTCTGGCTGTAGCGGAACGGGTGAACGAACCGGAGTTAACATCTATGACTGTTAATGCTTCCGTGGGTTCGATGATGATGTAGCCACCAGATGGTAAATCTACTCTTGGTCTGAGGGCTTCACGGATGGCGGCATTGATGCGGAAGTATTCTAAAATGGGTGAGCGATCGCGGTGATGATCAATTAACAATCCTTGGGGTGTTTGGCCTCCACTCCAGTTTTGTAGATATTGTTTCACCCGTTTTAAGCCAGTGCTGGAATCAACTACAATGCGATTCACATCACTGCCATACATATCTCTGAGGACACGCTGAATAAAGTCATCATCTCGATTCAGCAGGGCTGGCGCACGGGAAGATACAGCCTCTTGCTGAACAATTTCCCACTGCTTTTGCAGCACTTCTAAATCTTCAATAATTGCTTCTTCTGGTTTGCCTTCTGCCTCTGTCCGTACCAACAAGCCCATACCTGCTGGTTTAATTAAAATTGCTAAGGCTCTCAGACGGTTACGCTCGTTTTCGTTTTTAATTCGTCTGGATAAGTTAACGCCTTTACCATAGGGCATCAGCACTACATAACGTCCAGGTAAGGTAATGTTACCAGTGAGCCGGGGACCTTTTGTTCCCGTTGGCTCTTTCATTACCTGCACTAATGTTTTCTGTTGTGGTGTCAGCAATTCTGTAATAGCTGCTGCACTGCGTTTAAGCCGCAATGGACCCAAATCAGTGACATGGATAAAACCATTGCGTTCTGGATCGCCGATATTAACAAAAGCCGCATCTATCCCAGGTAAGACATTTTCTACTACACCTAAATAGATATCACCAATTTGATGATGACCGGTAGCGACAACGAGTTCTTGTATTTGATCTTCAGAAAATACGGCAGCAATTTGATGCTGCTCTGCGATAATAATTTGTTTTGGCATTCAATTTCCTCAAAAACTGGCAGCACCGATGGTAATTACAAGGAAGTTCTCTGTTATCCTGTTTGCCTACAGTTGCTGCTACAAGGTGCTACGAGTAATAAAAATTTCCCATTTGAGTAGCTCTGCTGGGATTTAGAGAGCTAATGATACTCTAATTACGCTTGTGCGCGACATATTCATGAATGACTGCATATAGTTCAAGAACTTAAATTAACCCACCTTGGTTAATTTCCTATACTATACGCTGCTATCTAAACTTTGGATATCCGTAGATATCTCCTATTTAGCTAACTTGTCATCAGTAAAGTTAATTATGCCTGAATGGCACAAACTTTATACAAACTTCTGATAGCTTCGCTGATCTTCGGTATCGAGAAGCAAAAGGCCAGCTATTGATGATGATTGATTCACTAGGTAGCTAAAGAGGGAGATTTTTAATCAGTAGCAAATTTTTTCTGGGACACAATTTTAGAAGTTGCAGTCCTGCGAGTACCAGGTGAATAAATCAATTCATGCAATGGGATGCCAGAAAATTTCTCTTAATTGCTATTTTAACGCAACCTTGCCAAAAATCAATTCCCACAAGCTGTTAATTTTGAGCAACTACCATAGAACTTAATAATTTTGGATTTTGGATTTTAGATTTTGGATTGAGGGTGGAACTGCTGTATGAGTAAGTTAGGAAATTACTAAACGGCTACGGTGGATATGCAAGAGGTGAAATTCTTGATTAGCAACTATTGCCAACATAGACAGGATTTGCTCAGGACGCAAGATCACACCGTTAGGGCGACAGCTACCTAAGTAACGCAAGACGGCTGTTGAATCTGATTCACGAATAGATGCGGATATCAATTCTATTTCCCACAAGCGATCGCGCAGATTTATGAATTCCTGCTTACCGGACTTAGTGGTATGTGCTAATAAAATCTCCTCTCGATGTCTAATAGTCTCGATCCAACTTTGCCATTGTGTCACTTGTACCTCAGTTTGGTCTGTAGATACCGTCAGTAAATACTCCGCTGCCTCCAAACATTGGTTAGCAGATGGAGATTTGATATCTATTTCTACCACATTATATACAGGAATGTCAGTAGGTAGTTGGTTCACCAACTGAGTATGAAAAGTTTCCACATCAATGGGTTCTGTGAACTCAAAATCAGCAATTTCTCCATTACTGGTAGCACCTAAGGACAAGGCACTGGCGAGAGAAATCCGTGGACCAGGATGAAAACCACCTGTGAAGGTGATCGGTAAACCTGCACGACGGATGACGCGATCAAACAACCGCATCAGATCCAAGTGACTGACTAAGGACATATTCCCTTGTTTACCAAACCATACTCGCAATCTTTGGGTTTTGGTGGTATTGGGGACAAAATCACCGGCAAAGTTGGGAATAGGTGGAGGGGGGATGACGATGTTATGGCCGAAATCAGTTCCACAGACTCCACAATGAGAACAACCCTCAAAAGAGCAGTCGGGAATAGTTGCAGCTTCTAAAGCGCGTTTAAGATCGTCCTGTAGCCACTTTTTATCTATGCCAGTATCAATATGATCCCAAGGCAAGGGAATATCTAGCGGTGAGATGGTTTCTTGTTCTTTGTTGCTAACAGCAAATAGATTCCATTCTCCATTTTCGACTTGACGATATTTCCAGTCTAGACCTGCTTGAGCGATCGCTGTTCCCCAAGCTGTAAAGGCTGTTTCCACATTATCAAACCAGGCATCCATTCCTGCACCCAGTTCCCACGCTTGGCGTAACACTTTCCCCAAAGTGCGATCGCCCCTACCAATAAAGTCTTCCATAGCGGAGATGCGAAAATCAGTGAAATTTACTTTCACATTCCGCATTTTGCGGAATTCTTGGCGCAGTAGGGCTTGTTTTCTGGAAAACTCCGTTGTAGAAACGGAATGCCATTGAAAAGGGGTATGGGGTTTAGGGGTAAAGTTAGAAATGGTCAAGGTAAAATTAATGGATTTTCTCCCTTTAGTCCAACATTCTTGTTTTAACCAGCTTATAGTTTCCGCAATACCCAAAACATCCGCATTTGTTTCACCGGGTAAACCAATCATAAAATAGAGCTTGATTTTATCCCAGCCCTGTTCCCAAGCTGTTTTCACACCCCGCAATAATTCCTCATTGGTTAAACCTTTATTGATAATATCTCGCATCCGTTGAGTACCTGCTTCTGGGGCAAAGGTTAAACCGCCTTGGCGTGTTCCTCCCAAGATGTTGGCGATATTTTCATCAAACCGATCTACTCTTTGACTGGGTAAGGTCAGGGAAATATTATCATTTTTTAAACGATTTTTAATTTCCATTCCCACGGCTGGCAGGGCTAAATAATCGGAACAACTCAAGGATAGCAGGGAAAACTCATTGTAACCCGTTTCCCGCATTCCTTTTTCGATAGCTTCTACCACTTTTTCTGGTTCAACATCCCGTGCAGGTCTGGTCAGCAGTCCTGGTTGACAGAAGCGACAACCACGGGTGCAACCTCGGCGAATTTCAATGGTTAAGCGATCATGAACTGTTTCTACATAAGGAACTAAACCAATAGAATAGGCGGGAATGGGTGTGGCTACCCGACGAAGGATTTTTTTAGGTACATCTGAACGGAGGGGATAGACTGACCCACCTGCACCCATTTCATAAAACTGTGGCACATATACACCAGGAATTTGCGCCAAGTCCAGTAATAGTTCTTCTCGTTCGAGTCCTGATTTTTTCCCTTCTTCTAAAACTAAACCAATTTCCGGCAGTAGTTCCTCACCATCACCCAAAACTATGAAGTCGAAAAAGTCTGTATAGGGTTCGGGATTGGATGTTGCTGTTTGTCCGCCGGCAAAAATTAGGGGGTAATTTCCCTGTTGTCTTTCTAATCTGGTAATGGGAATTTGTGCTAAATCCAACATTTCTAAAATATTGGTTGCACCTAATTCATAACTTAGGCTAAAGCCTAAAATATCAAATTCTATTAGTGACCGTTTGGATTCAACAGCAAACAGAGGTGTCTGGGTGCTACGTAGTTTGGCCGCTAAATCTGCGCCTGGTAAATATGAGCGATCGCATAATTGTCGAGGCTGGGCATTCAGTATGTTGTATAATATGATATGCCCTAAATTTGATGACCCAACTTCATATACTTCTGGATATGTCAAAACCCAGCGAATGGTTGCCCCATCCCAAGGTTTATGGACTGCTAAACGCTCATTGCCCAGGTAACGAGCAGGTTTTAATATATCCGATGTGATTAATTGTTCAACTAAAACAGCCACTTTGCTATCTTCTAGCTACCTTAAATTTGGAGCTAAACCCTCCAAGATCAGCATTATAGCAGGTAATAACCTAAGTTGCTAGTTATTCGCATCGGCTCAAAATCGCATCTAGTTGAGTTAATTCCAAAATCATTCTCACCGTGGAGGAAATAGCACAAATACGAAAATTACGTCCTAAATCGTCAGCTAGTTTCATTGCCGATACTAAAGCTCTTAACCCTACACTGTCTATAGATTCTACTAATTCTAAATTTACAAATAAACTTCTATTTACTGAATCGGTTAAAACGAAGATCATATCTCTTTCAAACTCCTGGGCTTTTCTGTCTTTAAGATATCCTTGAGGACGAATCACCGTAATTGTAGGAGGTATTAAACTAGCCACCATAGTCATATCCTGATCAAAGCTTTTGAGCGTGCAAACTACCATTCCCATGAAGATAAACTTTTTTTTCACCTTTGGCGACAAGTTACGTCTATCTTTACTGAATCTTTATAGATTTACTAACTTTGTTTAAAGATTATGCTTACACCCCAGGTAACTGTATATATAAATACATTTTTTTTTGCCCAGTTACAAAACAATCTACATATACATCCTGAATGCAGATTCATCATCTGCGGGGATTACCATTACACTGTTTGATAGCTAAATTACAGGTACTTAGAGTCAATGTTTCTGTAGATGTCAACTTTGATTTTGCTCCATCTAGTTGACAAAAAACAGAACTATTCACTCATGGTTTGGGAATTTGGTGGTGATCTAAATCACAAAAAATACAAAACTGAATCACCTGTAACGTCAGTAATTGTCTTAGATAATGATTAGCAACTATAACTTGGTGGATTGATCATGAATACTCAATATGTTATTCGTCAATTAGTAGAAAAAGCCCTGTATATCCGCAAATTAACCCCAGAAATAGAAAATGAGATTAACTTTGAACTCACAAAACTAGGACATATCTCTGATGTTGACTACGAAGCCTTAGAATTACTCATGGCAGAGATGGATGCCGGTAGAGTACAGTTAGTTCCGACTTGGGGTTAGTACCAGGGGGCAAAATTAAAAATTAGGAATTTGAAAAGCTAATTTTACAAGCTTTTTATACATTGCTAATGGTTGTTTATACTGTGTTATACTGGTCTTCTAGCCCAGGATTGCATTGAAAATGAATATGCCTTTGCTGGTTATGGATTGACCGTAAGTAGTTCGATAATACATTTGTTTAATAAACGCTATACTGACAGCACAACTACAATCATTGATTGTGCTAATCAAATCTGTGTGTTAGAACTGTCTTGTTTTGGTATGCTTCCCACAGTTGATGAATAAACGAATTAAATTGCTGTTTAGCCACTAAATCAGCTTCAGACTTTATGTCTTTAGGGAAAATTTGCTCTAAGAAAGCAATAACTTCTGTATCTAAAGCCGCTCTAAACAATTCCAATGGCCATAATAGATCAGATACATCGCGGACATCTATAATTAGTGGTAATTCCTCTCTAGAGTTGACCAGCAGCAAAGGACGTACCCAACACAATTGACGAGAAACAACTGTTTCAATAACTTCTGCATAGAGATGCTGATTGCTGTAGTCTAAAGATACTATTTGCCCTGATTGAAATTTGGGACTATTACTCATAAGCGTATCACTATATTGTAACGTAAGTTGCCAGTTACAAATATTCACGTTTATTTCTGGATTAGATCCTCCCTCACCCTCCTTAGAAAGCTACGGTGTACACACATCCTTACCCAGAGAGAGTTTCCAGCCCTGAAAGAAGGATTCAAACCTCTGTAACCCACAAACTAAAGTAGAAATTCCGGGAGGTTTTTGAGAGCGATAGCCAGACCAACCACCAAGTCGAGCAATAATCCAAGTTGCCCAAGCTAAGGAATAAGGTGGATAAGGATTTTGCTGCAAGGATGTGTGTCCAGCAACGCTAGGGGCG
>JBJTUF010000030.1:0-6428 GCA_046080565.1 Cuspidothrix sp.
CCCCTTTTTACCAGCCTTGGGTCGCCGAATGTTTTTCCTTTATGCTCTTGTGCATGAATCAAAATTGGATTTTCCACCTGTTTTATCTCCTCAGGGACTTCCCTTTCTACTTTACACCCACTTGTGTGTACACCGTAGCTGAAACCCCGCCGGAGCAAATTTATCAAAAAATTCTTCTAACACCCTCGGATTAATTGGTTCGGCTGCATTTCCCGCTCCTACCCAACAACTCAGATCCAAAGTTGCTAACTGCTCTTGAGTAACACGAATTACACACTGCTCATAAGCAAAGTTAGGGGCTTGGCTATGTGTTCCTTTGTATTTAGTAATCGCCTGTAGCCAACGAATAGGCTGTTTAATAAAAGCCAGGGGAGACATCACATAGCAAGGATGTCCATTATACAGAGGCACAGTTAAACCTTCTACCAGTCCATAATCATGGAAATAGGGCATCCAAGTAATGGAAACACTGTCAGCATCATAACCACAAGCTTTTTGCAAATAACTACAATGGTGCATGATGTTATGGTGACTGATCATCACACCTTTGGGAGTAGAAGTAGAACCAGAAGTATATTGCAGATATGCCAAGGTATCAGGAGTAATTTCTGGATATTGCCAGTTTTCTGCAAGCTTAAGATCAACATTTTCCGTAGCGATCCAAGTCATGTCCTGAAATTCTGGGAAATCTGCCTCTGCTTCCTGTAAAACCTCCAAAAATTTCTGATTAGTCAAAGCAAAGGACGCATTAGCATCCTTCACAATTGCTCGTAATCGAGGTAAAGCTCGTTTCAATCTACCCGCATCTGGTGGTGGTACTGGTATCGCAATTACCCCACCGTAAAGACAACCTAAAAAAGCTCCCATCACATCCAAGCCTTGGGGATACAGCAATAAAGCTCGTTGCCCTTGAGCTTGATGCTCTTGCAATACTGCGCCAATAGCTCTGGCTTGCTGATCAAGTTCCTGATATGTTAACTTCGCTGCCTCTGTTTTGCCATCTGCCAGAAAAGTATAAGCAAGCTTATCAGTTTCTTGGGTAGCACGCCAGCGCAGTAGTTCCACTAATGTCAATATGTTTGTCATTATTAAATGTCCGGTAGAGAGACCTTAACTGGCTAGGGGACTCCGAAAAGCATAAGTTTATTTGAATTTATAGCACTACATAAGTGTTATTTGTACGGAGTCAAACTATATTATTTATATAATTAGGCAGATTTGACAATTATCGTATTTAATTTTTACACATATAACTTAGTTTAGTAAAGAAAATTTTCAGTATTTTTACTAAAAAAATATATTTAACCTCTAGATAATTTACACGAACTTTACAAAACGTCTAATTATCCTACTTGGCTGAGGTTGTCTAATTCTTTAGTTTATATAAAATCACATTTAAGTTATCAAATTACCTTTCTAAGATAGAAGCGGCGAACAAAATCGCCAAGGGCAAAAATCACCCAATCACAAATGGGGAGGGATTAGTAAACATGACTCAAATATCAGAATCTTTAGATTTGTCCACAGATAAAGCTCTAGATCGTGATTGTACAACATTATCCCGCCACGTTCTCCAGCAACTACACAGTTTTAGTGCTGATGCCCAAGATTTAAGTGCGCTGATGAATCGCATCGCTTTAGCTGGTAAATTGATTGCTCGGCGATTGAGTCGCGCTGGGTTGATGGAAGGGGTGCTAGGATTTACCGGAGAAGTCAATATCCAGGGAGAATCCGTGAAAAAGATGGATGTTTACGCTAATGAAGTGTTTATATCTGTCTTTAAGCAAAGCGGCCTAGTCTGTCGTCTCGCTTCCGAGGAAATGGAAAAACCCTACTACATCCCGGAAAACTGCCCCATTGGTCGCTACACCCTGCTTTATGACCCCATTGATGGCTCATCAAACACAGATACAAATCTTAGTTTAGGTTCTATCTTTGCTATTCGTCAGCAAGAAGGAACAGACCTGGATGGTGAAGCTAAGGATTTGCTGACAAATGGACGCAAACAATTAGCAGCCGGATATATTCTCTATGGGCCAAGCACTATGTTGGTCTATACCATAGGTAAAGGAGTACATTCCTTCATTCTTGATCCTAGCTTGGGTGAATTTATTCTCTGTGAAGAAAATATCAAAATCCAAAATCACGCTGCGATTTATAGCGTGAATGAAGGTAACTTCTGGCAATGGGATGAATCTTTTCGAGAATATATCCGTTATGTTCATCGTACAGAAGGGTATAGTTCCCGATATAGCGGGGCAATGGTGAGTGATATTCACAGAATTTTAGTACAAGGTGGAGTATTTCTTTACCCTGGAACATTACAAAAACCAGAAGGTAAATTACGTCTGTTATATGAATCTGCTCCTTTAGCATTTTTGATGGAGCAAGCTGGGGGTGCAGCTACTACAGGAACAATGGATATTTTAGATGTAGTTCCCACTCAACTGCATGAGCGTACACCTTTAATTATTGGTAGTAAAGATGATGTAGCAAAAGTTAAGTCTTTCATCCAAACAAATCATTAGAAAAGACCACTATCCCAGGGCGGATTAAAAGTTAAAAATTAAAAATTTAAAAAGCTTATAAAATGAGCTTCTTAAATTTTTAATGGTTGGTTTATTTACGCCGAGTTGTACTAGGAAATCATAGATATTCTGAGAGATAAATCTGATTTTTGATCCTGCGAAAACAACTTGTCAAAATCTTTTTTATACAGGTTTTATCTCCTGCCTTCGACGGGTGAGCGTAGCCATACTAATGTCACCTGACTGACTTAAGATTCTTTCTGTGTCATTCATGAACTGTTTAAAAACCAAAGTCAAGCTATTGTCACCTGTAGAGGGAATTGGGGAAACAAAGCCAGAATTCAGCAATTCAGTAAATCAGGAGATCAGGGAATGAGCAGATAAACCAACTAAAGAGAATATTTACTCTTGGGTTTTACTTTATGTATGAATGTCTTTTGCCCCCAATCCAAAATCCAAAATCTAAAATCTAAAATCCTATGGTCAGTTTGTTAGAAAATCCATTGCGTGCCGGTCTACAACAGCAAGGGATGCCAGAACCGCAAATTATTGTGATCTTTGGTGCTTCTGGAGATTTAACCTGGCGGAAATTAGTCCCAGCATTATACAAATTGCGGAGAGAAAGACGTATTCCCGCAGAAACAACTATTGTGGGTGTAGCGCGTCGAGAATGGAGTCATGAATACTTCCGTGAACAAATGGAAAAAGGCATGGCAGAAGCTCATCCTAATGTTGAATTAGGTGAACTCTGGCAAGATTTTTCCCAAGGTCTATTTTACTGTCCTGGAAACATAGATGACCCAGCCGGATACCAAAAACTCAAAACCCTATTGAGCGAACTAGACCAGAAACGGGGAACAAGAGGAAACCGGATGTTCTATCTCTCAGTTGCTCCTAATTTCTTCCCCGAAGCTATTAAGCAATTAGGGTTAGCAGGGATGCTAGATGATGCCGAAAAACATCGTCTCGTCATTGAAAAACCCTTTGGCCGTGACCTAGCTTCCGCTCAAAGTCTCAACCAAGTAGTTCAGAAGGTTTGTAAAGAAAACCAAGTCTATCGTATTGACCATTACTTAGGTAAGGAAACAGTCCAAAACTTGCTGGTTTTCCGCTTTGCCAATGCCATTTTTGAACCTTTGTGGAATCGGCAATTTGTGGATCACGTACAAATTACCGTAGCTGAAACCGTTGGTGTAGAAGACCGGGCTGGTTATTATGAAACCGCCGGCGCACTGCGGGATATGTTACAAAACCACCTGATGCAGCTTTACTGTTTAACAGCTATGGAAGCACCCAATGATATGGATGCTGATAGTATTCGTACAGAGAAAGTTAAGGTGCTACGAGCTACCCGTTTAGCTGATGTACATAACCTATCAAAATCAGCTATTCGTGGGCAATATAGCGCGGGTTGGATGAAAGGACAACAAGTTCCAGGATATCGAGATGAACCAGGAGTAAATCCTGAATCTACTACTCCCACCTATGTGGGGATGAAATTTGTAGTGGATAACTGGCGTTGGAAAGGTGTTCCTTTCTACCTAAGAACTGGCAAACGGATGCCTAAAAAAGTGAGTGAAATTGCCATTCACTTCCGGGAAGTTCCTTCCAGAATGTTCCCCTCCGCTGCCCAACAATCAAACGCCAACGTTCTGGCTATGCGGATACAACCGAATGAAGGTATTTCGCTCCGGTTCGATGTGAAAATGCCCGGTGGTGATTTCCGCACTCGTTCCGTAGATATGGATTTTAGCTATGGTTCTTTTGGGATTACAGCTACTTCTGATGCTTACGATCGCCTTTTCCTTGATTGTATGATGGGCGACCAAACTCTATTCACACGGGCGGATGAAGTAGAAGCTGCTTGGCAAGTAGTTACACCAGCTTTATCTGTATGGGATTTACCCGCCAATCCTGCCACAGTTCCTCAGTATGAAGCCGGTACTTGGGAACCAGAAGAAGCAGAATTATTAATTAACCAAGACGGTCGCCGTTGGCGCAGACTCTAAGAATTTTAGATTTTAGATTTTAGATTTTGGATTAGGAATTGGTGATTAGTGACTGATGAGTTGAAAAAGAATTATTACTCATTAACTATTACCCAACTTCTCATCCACAATCTTAAAATCTGAAAATCTTAAATCCAAAATCCACAATCCAAAATCCAAAATTAACTATGGTTTCCCAAGCACCAACTATTTTTTCTTTGCAAGCACCCAAGGATGTTTCGTTAACAGAAATTGAAGCAGAATTGACTCAAGTTTGGCAAAGTTACGGTATTCAAGGAGAAGAAGGCGGTTTACCTACTGCTACCCGTGCCACAACATTTACTTTGGTGGTTTACGAACCTGAAGAAACCCAGTATTTGTTAACAGCTACAGGTTTTTATAATGGTCCAATTGATGGTATTCTCGGACCCCAAACTAAAACAGCATTACTGGAAGTACAAAAACATTTTCATCTTCCTGAAACTGGTACTGCTACCCCCGAAACTCTCACTGCTTTACGGGAAGAATATTTCAAAAAGCAGCACAGTGGACCCAAGGGAGACAATCATGGTGCGGCAATGGGTTATACTTTCAGTGCTACCAGCCCCACCATTGCTGATGAGATTGCCATCCGTAACCCTTGCCGGATTATAGCTCTATGTCCTGTGGCTGGAGATGATGAAGGGGTAAAGGCACAAGTTTCTGCCTATTGTCCCATTCAAAAACAGTCTTCTAATACTCTTGTTTGCTGTGAATATATTACTCTCACTGGTACTGCTGGGGCTTTAGAACGTATTGGGGGTATGATTCCAGCTTTGTTAATTGGTGGTTTACCCAAGTTCCTATGGTGGAAAGCTACCCCAGATGCCCAAAATCCATTATTCAAAAGATTAGCAGCTGTTTGCAATAACGTAATTGTTGATTCTTGTAACTTCAATACCCCAGAAGATGATTTACTCTGCTTGCAACAGTTAGTAGAATCTGGTGTACCTGTGGCTGATTTGAATTGGCGACGCTTATCAGCTTGGCAAGAACTGACAGCAGAAGCTTTTGATGCTCCTAACCGTCGCGCTGCTCTCAAAGAAATTGATCGTGTCAATATTGACTACGAAAAAGGTAATGCTGCTCAAGCATTATTGTATTTAGGTTGGTTGGCTAGTCGCTTAGAATGGCAGCCAGTTTCCTACAGACTAGAAAATGGTGATTACGATCTCACTTACATTCAATTTGTCGCCCAAGACCAAAAACACATCCAAGCTGAGTTAGCTGGTGTTCCTATTGCGGATATTGGCGAAATTGTCGGTGATTTAATTGGGTTGCGTTTGAGTTCTAGCAATCCTCAAGCTAACTGTGGTACTGTGATTTGTTCAGAAACAGGGGGTTGTATGCGAATGGAAACCCATGGCGGCGCTCAATCTGCTGGGTTATTTCAACAAGTCAGTTCTCTTTCAGAACAAAAAGCGGAAGTGTTGTTAAGCCAACAAGTACAACGCTGGGGACGTGAGGCTTTATTTGAGGAAAGTCTCCATGTCATTGGCAATACTATTAAGTTAGGGAAATAATCAGGATTAAGCTGGACTTACGCAAAACCTACTTCAAATATTGTTATTGCTACCTAAGGAAGCAATCTCAAACCCCTACATTTCGTTAAAATGCGTAAGTCCTATTAAGGTGACAGTTTTCAGACCTTTCTATGTGGTAATCCAAACAAAAACGCCCCCCATTTCTGGAGGGCGTTTTTTTTAATCAAGCTTATTAAAAAGCTTTAATTATTAACCGTTGATAGCAGGAGCGGTTAAAGCAACAGGAGCAACATCAGCAGCAGCTAAGTCTAAGGGGAAGTTGTGAGCGTTACGCTCGTGCATTACTTCCATACCTAAGTTAGCGCGGTTGATTACGTCAGCCCAAGTAC
>JBJTUF010000031.1:0-4592 GCA_046080565.1 Cuspidothrix sp.
GATTTTATAGATAATTGTCGGGAATTAGTTAGAGAATTATTGAGATTATCTCCTAATAAGCGGAAGTATTATCAACGCGGTGAGAGAGCTATGAGGCTTATTCTGTCTGCATTTTAACTATTTTTGTCATCCCGTCAGGAAATTTGGTCTAATTTATCTATAGCTATTTGCCATAATGCGATCGCCTTTTCTTGATCTTTTGTATTTTTTGCTTGTTGATATTCCTCTTTGGCTGCTAATAGTGCTTTTTGGGCTTCATTAAATGGAACTAAAGCATTTTTATCCTGAAAAGCCACTGCTTCTAACCGCGCCACTCGCTGACGTGCTTGTTCAAATTCATCAAAGGTAAACTGCCACGAACAACCAAACAATGTACAATAGCGTTGGGGATAATAACCTAAAAACCAAATTGGTAAATTCTCTAAATGTTTTTTTGCCTCTTTAACTTTTTCCCCACCCCGTTCAATATCCGCCGTGCTAGTAGCTTTACTAATTAATTGATCCGCTTGTTCTAAAGAATCAATCGCACCTCGATAGTGACGATCCATACTCATAAAACTAGGTAATAGTAGTAATGGTGCTACTTGAGCTACAGGTTGACGAATCATAGGATAAGGTAAATTCACAACCCATAATATCCCTGCTGCACCCCCCACGAAAATCGCCGCAAATTTGATTTTTCCGAACATAGTTATTTATATCCAAATCATACTTATACTTAGTCTGGACTTACGCAAAACCTACTTCAAATACTGTCATTGCAACGCAAGGAAGCAATCTCAAACCCCTACATTTCGTTAAAATGCGTAAGTTATAGCAGAAAGCAGGAGGCTTCAGTAACCGCACTTCGACTTCGCTCAGTAACTGGATGCAGGAGGAAAAGCCTTGTTATATATATGTTTTAAGGATTCATAATGTCCTAATTATCCTGGCTACAGCTATATATTAGTATTCCCAGTCATGCTAATTTAACACGCAAAAAAGATTTGCTTTCTTGCAACTGTGCCAATATGGAGTACTAGAGGTTAATTTCAGGATGATTTGAACTATAGCTATGGGCGGTTAATAGATGGGGGGATTTTGAAGTACATTAGACCTCTCCACAAATTAAATGTATCTGATTTGAAACCCTTGCAGAGACCTCATTCCCCTCACTGATTATTTTTGAGAAAGAGTGGATAATTGCCGACTTGATTCTATAATTGGATCGAAATTGTGAAAATAAATCGCAGAATTGGCTTAAAACCAATTTTTTTTCAGTAGTTTGTTACTGACAATGACCACAAATATCAACATACCAAACTGAATTTGCCAAGGTGCTAATACCAAACTCACAATAAAAATGACGGCTGTTAAAATCCCTGCAATGTAGGTGATTTCGTCATCGTTTCTTTGAAAGAGATAGCCAGTGATTACACCTGTAACTAATGTCATCAAGAAAAATAAAGGCATTTTTACCAATCTCTAAACTACGAGCTACTGTTTAATACCAGTAGGTTGAAACCATGTTTGGTAACCTTATTAATAATATACTTAAATAACACCAAATTGCAACAACTTTGTCATAAATCTATGATTGGAATGTTTTCAAAAGATGCCATAATTTGCTAGATTAAGTTAACACTATCTATTCGTGCTGAAATCACTTTAACACTTTCAATTTAGACCCCCAATGTTGAATATTTCTCAAGTCTTAGCCACTGAATTACAACTTAAACCCCATCAGATAGAAAACGCTCTGGAACTTTTAGCAGAAGGGGCAACAATTCCCTTTATTGCGCGTTATCGTAAAGAACGAACTGATGAAATGAATGAAGTCCAATTACGGGATTTACAAGATAGGCATAATTACTTAACAGAATTAGAAGAAAGAAAGAAAGTCATTATTAATGCGATCGCTCAACAAGATAAACTTACCCCAGAATTGGAACAGAAAATAACATCCTGTTTACAAAAAACTGAACTAGAAGATTTATATTTACCCTATCGTCCTAAACGTCGGACTCGCGCTACCATTGCTAGGGAAAAAGGTCTAGAACCTCTAGCGAAATTTATTCAATCTCTAAATACAAAAAATGCTGTTTCTGCATCATTAGAGTCAGAAGCAGTCAAATATATTTCCGAAACCTTGGGAGTAAAAAGCACCGATGAAGCGTTAAAAGGTGCATCAGATATTTTAGCTGAAGAAGTAGCAGATAAAGCAGAATTACGCGCATATATACGTGAATATTTGTTAGAAAATGGAATGTTTAGTTCTCATATCAAAGCAGAACATCCCGAAGGGACAACAAAATTTGAGATGTACCGCAATTATCAGATTAAAGTTAAAAATATCGCTCCCCATAATATGTTGGCTTTATGTCGAGGAGAAGCAGAAAAAATATTAAGCTTTGAAGTTGCCTTTGATGAAGATTTCATCCTTAATTATTTAGAATCCCAAGAAATTAAAACTAAATTTCACAACCTCCGTGACTTTTATCAGGGAATGTTAAAAGATAGTTTTAACCGCTTGATGAAAACTTCCTTAATTAGTGAAGTAATTAACGAGAAAAAAACCTACGCTGACATAGAATCAATCAAAACCTTTGAAACAAATTTACGAGAATTATTATTATCTGCACCAGCAGGAATGAAACCCACCATGGCCATAGATCCAGGTTTTAGAACTGGATGTAAAGTAGCTATATTAGATGAAACTGGGAAATTTTTAGAATATCAAGCTGTATTTCCCCATCAAGCAGCAGAACAACGTCAAAAAGCAGCCCAAACAATTAAAAAATTACTTGAAAAATACCAAGTTCAATTAATCGCTATTGGTAACGGTACAGCTTCACGGGAAACAGAAGAATTTGTTGCAGAAGTATTACCAAATATAGATCATAAACCTGTGAAAGTGATGGTCAATGAATCAGGAGCATCTATATATTCTGCCAGTAAAGTTGCATTGGAAGAATTTCCTGATTTAGATGTTACTGTCAGAGGTGCAATTAGTATTGGCAGAAGATTACAAGATCCTTTAGCGGAATTAGTAAAAATAGATCCTAAATCAATTGGTGTAGGACAATATCAACACGATGTTGATCAAAAATTACTGAAAAAGAAATTAGATGAAACCGTCGAAAGTTGCGTTAACTATGTAGGTGTAGACTTAAATACTGCTTCTAAAGAACTACTAACATTTGTTTCTGGAATTACTCCCACCATAGCCAATAATATTATTAGCTATCGCAACGAAAATGGAGCATTTAAAAATCGTCGTCAACTCTTAAAAGTAGCTAAACTAGGACCAAAAGCTTTTGAACAAGCAGCAGGTTTTTTAAGAATTCGTGGAGGTGAAAATCCTTTAGATAATACCGCAGTTCACCCAGAAAGCTACTCCCTAGTGCAATCTATCGCAACTGATTTAGGAGTATCCTTAAATCAAGTTACACAAATTGCTGAAAACCTGAAAAAAGCCAACCTGAAAAAATATGTTACTGATACCATTGGAGAACCAACTCTGCGCGACATTCTCAAAGAATTAGAAAAACCAGGAAGAGATCCCCGTGCAGAGTTTAAATATGCGACCTTTAAAGAAGGAATCAAAGAAATTAAAGATTTGACGGTAGGAATGCAACTGGAAGGAATAATTACTAATGTTGCTAACTTTGGTGCTTTCGTTGATATTGGTGTCCATCAAGATGGTTTAGTACATATTTCCCAACTTGCGGATAGATTTGTAGATGATCCGAAAAAAATTGTCAAAGTTGGACAAGTTGTAAAAGTACAGGTTTTAGAAATCAATGAAAAATTAAAACGTATTGGTTTATCAATGAAAGGAATTAAACAATAGTAGAGACGTTCCGGTGGAAAGTCTCCAAGAGTAATACCCCCAAATTCTGACATCATTAAAACAGAAGTTGGGGATCTGAGTTATATAGCTAAAATTAATAACAAATAAATTCTCTCTGTGTAAGAAAACTCTCAAATTACCATGGCAATTTATCAACTTCAACTTATTAACTCTAAGCTGGGATTAAATCAAATTATTGAAGTACCTGATGATCAATATATAATTGACATCGCCGAAGAAGCTGGTATTCGTTTACCATCGGGTTGCAAACAAGGAGAATGTTCTGCTTGTGTGGCTAAACTGATTAGTGGAAAAATTGATCAAAGTAAGCAAAAATTTCTTCGTCCCCAGGAAATTGCAGCAGGATATATAGTTACCTGTGTTAGCTATCCCTTATCTGATTGTGTATTAGAAACTCATCAAGAACAGGTGTTATATAAATCCGCTCTTTACTATAGCAATGGACAAGGAGGAGAGGTCTAAATCCTCAAATCTTTTACTCATATCTTGGACTGTTTTTAATATATCCTTAATTATTAAACACAGGCTTATGTTAGAGGATGTTTTAAAAGTTTTTCCAAGTATAAATTAACCCCTCTCCAAACCTCTCCCCTTGTAGGGGCTACGGTGTACACACAAGTGGGTGTAAAGTAGAAAGGGAAGTCCCTGAGGAGATAAAACAGGTGGAAAATCCAATTTTGATTCATGCACAAGAGCATAAAGGAAAAACATTCGGCGACCCAAGGCTGGTAAAAAGGGG
>JBJTUF010000032.1:0-25330 GCA_046080565.1 Cuspidothrix sp.
AGACATGATTGAATGAATTTTGGATTTTAGATTTTAGATTTTGGATTCCATCAAGAACTGTTTTAGAAATTAGATTTTGGAGTTTGGACGTTATCATTTGGGTTTTTGTCGAAGGGTTTTTATTGAAGCAACTGTCATAGCCAGAATTTCGCTAGTTTCTTACATTAAATTGTTAAGTTTTTCTACTGTTATTAATCTTGATTCAATCAGAAGTTCTAACCAGTAAAGAGTTTCATCAGCTTCTTCTTCTACAATACTAAGTTTGGCAATTAAATCAGCCGTAGACTTAGCACGACAAGCTGCTCTATAATTAGCACCTACAGAAGTCGCAGAGCGTAACAACTGTTTACCAATAACGTCAGCAGTTTTAGTAGTTGGTAATGATTCAACCAGACGAATGACTCTTAATGCAAGTTGTTTTGTTCTAGTCTTAAACTGTTGCTCATTCACAATCCAAAATCCAAAATCTAAAATCTAAAATTCCCTAGCGTCCGCCAACAGTAATAGAATCAACTTTTATATGGGGTTGTCCAACTGTGGTATAAATGCTGCCACTGACTGAACCACAGAAGCCGGGAGCTAGTTCTAAATCTTGGGAACAGAGGGAAATTTTATTCATGATTTCCTTGGCTTCACCGATGAGGGTCGCACCTTTTAATGGTTTGGTAATTTTGCCATTTTCTATTAAGTAAGCTTCGTCAACGCTAAAGTTAAATTGGCCTGTTGCGCCTACACTACCACCACCCATTTTCTTACAGTAAATACCTTTATCAACGGAGGAAAATAGGTCTTCTGTGGTGTGTTCTCCACAATCAATGTAGGTATTTCGCATCCGACTAGCAGCAGCAAAAGTGTAATTTTGACGGCGGCCACTGCCTGTTCTGGGATGTCCTGTCCGCACTGAACCGGTTCTATCAGCAAGGAAGTTTTTAAGGATGCCTTTTTCAATTAATAATGTTCTTTGGGCGGGCATTCCTTCATCATCCATATCAATTGTACCAAAGGCATTATCGGCGCGTCCTTCGTCCCAAGCTGTCAGACTTTCATGGGCGATTTTTTCACCTTTTTTATCTGCAAATGGTGTGGTTTGGCGTTCAATTTGAGTGGTTTCTAAAAGGTGTCCGCAAGCTTCATGGAAAATTACGCCACCAAAATGATTGGCCATGATAATGGGGTAAGTTCCTGATTCTACGTAATCTGCGTAAAGCATTTTACCCGCAGATTCAGCGATTTGTTCGGAGGCTTGTTGATAATCCCAGGTTCTTAGGAAGTTAGGATCACTTGTGTTACCAGCACGTTCGCCAATGGAGGCACGGTTAGCTCCGTCAGCACAAAGCAGGTTAAAACCAACGGACTGGGTAAGGCGGATATCACGGGCAAATGTGCCATCACTAGCGGCAACTAATACTTCTTGCCAGTCGCGGAAGTAGGAAGCGCGGCGGGATTGGACGTGGGTAGCTTTTTTGTTAAGTTGGGTTGTACCATCTAGGAGGACTTCTCCCATTTCGCGGATAGAGCTACACAAGGGCAGCCAGCCATCTTTACCGCGTTTGGTAGCATAGTCTCGGAGTAATTCTAGGTTAATTTCGGGGATGAACCCTGTGGGTCCGGGTAGTTGTAAGCCTAAGATAGAAAGGGCTTTTTCTAAGGCGGCTTTTAAACCGGCAAAGGTGAGGTTATTGGTGCTAACGTAGCAGTCGGCTTTGCCGCGAAATACTCGCACTCCTGCACCGGTGGCTAAACTGGGGGAAATGCTGGTAATGGTGTCTTCTTCGGCTAAACAACTGATGTAGTTGCGGCGTTCTAGGAAGTATTCTACAAAATCTGCCCCGGCGGCGCGTCCTAGTCCTAAAAGGGTGGCTAGGGGTGCTTCCCAAGTGTCATCAAAGCGTTCTGTGGTGGATGAATATTGTAAGCTGGGAAGTTGATTTGAGAGAAGTAGGGTGTTTGTAAGCATGAAGTGCCTCGTCTGCTGGCGTTATCTACAGATGTGACTGAAAAAAAATTCCGGTGTGTTCAGTCTAACAAATCTATAAAAGCCGTTGTTGGCAGTCAGGCTGTAGGGTTTTCCGCCATATTTAATGAAGGCAGGAGGTAGTGGTTCGACTTTGCTTACCAACCGGGTCTAGGAGGCAGGAGTCTGTTTTTGTTACTGGGATTTGTGTAGCGGAAGGCAAGAGGGAAGAGGCAATAGGCAAGAGTAAAATCCTTGGTAAGATTAGGTTTTACGAATCAATAATGTCCTAATCATTGTGGCTACAGCTATATAGCTAAATTTTTATCTAGTAAAAACCCACCCCTAAAGAGATTAGGAGTGAGTATTTTCAATGAATTCTGATCAATGATGGTTGTGGGACAGTGGCAATTTAGAACATACCCATGCCGCCCATGCCGCCCATGCCACCCATGCCGCCCATGCCGCCCATACCACCCATGCCGCCCATGCCAGGATCACCAGCAGGTGCTTTTTTCTCAGGCTTTTCAGCAATGATGGCTTCGGTGGTTAATACCATACCAGCAATAGAAGCAGCATTTTGTAAGGCGGAACGAACTACTTTAGCTGGATCAATAATACCAGCCGCAATTAAGTCTTCAAATTCGCCTGTAGCGGCATTGTAGCCGACATTTAGATCAGTGTCTCGCACTCTGGCGACAATGACAGAACCTTCTACCCCGGCGTTGTCTGCTATTTGACGTAGGGGTGCTTCTAGGGCTTTTTGGAGAATATCAGCAGCAATTTTTTCTTCACCTATGAGGGTGTTTTTAATAGCTTCTACTTTGCTAGATAGATGAATTAAGGTTGTACCACCACCAGGAACAATGCCTTCTTCTACAGCTGCTTTGGTAGCGTTGAGTGCGTCTTCAATTCGGAGTTTTCTGTCTTTTAGTTCGGTTTCTGTGGCTGCACCGACTTTAATGACAGCAACACCACCAGCTAATTTAGCAATGCGTTCTTGCAGTTTTTCGGTGTCATAGTCGGAATCAGTTTCTGCTAACTGTTTCCGAATTTGAGCGATGCGTTTTTGGATTTCTGGTTTTGCAGAACTGCCGGCGACAATGGTGGTGTTTTCTTTGTCAATGTTGATTTTTTGGGCTGTTCCCAACATTTCTAAAGTAGCTGTATCTAAGCTGAGGCCTATTTCTTCAGAAATCAATTGTCCATCGGTGAGAATGGCAATATCTTCTAACATGGCTTTGCGGCGATCGCCAAAACTAGGAGCTTTAATCCCAGCTACATTCAAGACACCACGGGCTTTGTTAACAACCAATGTTGCTAAGGCATCACCATCTACGTCTTCAGCAATAATTAGTAAGGGTTGACCTAAACGGGCAACTTTTTCCAAGATGGGAACTAAATCTTGGATCGCACTGATTTTTTTATCGGTAATCAGGATACGTGCATTTTCAAACTCTACTGTCATCCGGTCGTTATTGGTGATGAAGTAGGGAGAAATATAACCTCTATCAATCTGCATCCCTTCAACTACTTCTAATTCAGTTGTCAAGGATTTAGATTCTTCTACGGTAATTACACCGTCTTTAGTCACTTTTTCCATGGCCTGTGCGAGCATATTGCCAACTTCGGGATCGTTACCGGCGGAAACTGTGGCTACTTGAGCAATGGCACTTCCTTCTACGGGTTTAGCAATGTTGGCAATTTCTGCTACCAATGCTTCAACGGTTTTATCAATACCCCGTTTTAAAGCAATGGGATTTGTGCCAGCAGCTACATTCTTTAAACCTTCTTTAACCAGGGCTTGTGCTAAAACTGTGGCAGTAGTAGTTCCATCCCCAGCTATATCTTTGGTTTTTGATGCTACTTCTTGAATCAGTCTAGCACCAGTATTTTCTAAAGGGTCTTCTAATTCAATTTCTTTGGCTACAGTGATACCATCATTGACAATTTGGGGAATACCAAATTTTTTCTCTAATAGAACGTTGCGACCTTTTGGACCTAAAGTGATTTTTACCGCATCCGCTAGGGCATTAATACCCTTTTCTAATGCACGCCGTGATTCTTCATCAAATGCAATAATTTTTGTCATGTTTGATTTCTCTATATACTTCCATTAGACAATTTAGCACTCACTCGCCAAGAGTGCTAACCCTTTTTCTCAATTTAGATCCACAATCAAAATCCCAAAATTGACTAATATTAACAGTTGATAGTTATGTTTGACCATAAAACTAATGATGACACTGGGAGCAGATGAACTTAGAAGACTCCCTTAAATCCCTTGGCATTGCTGACCCTAGCGGCACCGGCTGGTTAGCAGTAGTATTTACGTTTCTATTAGCCTTAGCTGTGACTTGGCGATTAATTCCTACAATTCGCAAATTTGCTTTGGAGGTCGGTTGGGCAGATCAACCCAATGCCCGCAGACTAAATCAAGAACCTTTACCTAATGCAGGAGGTTTGGCAATTTATGCCGGAGTAATTGCTGCTTTGGTCTTGGCTAGTCTCTTACGCCCAATTGAACTACAAGGGGTTTTAGCTCAGGTTTTAACCATTCTTCTCGGTGGTTCAATCTTGGTTTTGGTTGGCTTTATTGATGACCAATTTGGTTTACCACCTTCTGTGCGGCTATGGGCGCAGGTAACTACAGCACTGTTACTGGTTGGTAACGGTATTAGCATTAAATTCGCCTTTGGTACACCCATTGATTCTCTTTTGTCAATGGCTTTAACCGTCCTCTGGGTGGTGGGAATCACTAATGCTATTAATCTCATGGATGGGATGGATGGTTTGGCTGGTGGGATCAGTTTTATTACGGCTATGAGTTTGTTGGGAGTTTCTGCCCAGTTTGATAATCGGGCTGCGGCTACTTTAGTTTTAGCGGCTTTGGGTGGTGCTGCATTGGGCTTTTTACGCCATAATTTTCACCCCTCACACATTATTATGGGCGATGCTGGAGCATACTTTTTTGGCTATGTCTTAGCTGCAACCAGCATCTTAGGTAAACTCCAACAAAATACTGTTTATGCCCTGATTCCCACTGTTTTATTTCTACTGTTGCCAGTTATTGATACTACTCAGGTCTTTGTCCGTCGTTTGATGGCAGGAAAAAACCCTTTGAGTACGCCAGGTAAAGACCATTTACACCATCGCTTATTAGCTTGGGGACTTTCTCAACGCAATGCGGCTTTTATCTTATGGTCAATTACTTTGGGCTGTAATTTACTGGCGATGAAAGTACAGGGTATGAGTTTACCTGTGATGTTGGCTTCTTCTACAACTATTATCTTGCTATTAGGCTTTACCGTTTGGCAAAGAATATTGAATCATCGGTGAACATACAAGAGACAGGGGAGCAGGTATGCAGATTTTTTCAACTGACAACGAACAACTGACCACTGACCACTGACAAATTACATGACCATACCGCCATCAACGTTAAAGACTTGACCTGTGATATAGGCTGCGGCGGGATCTGATGCTAAAAAGCGCACCATGCCAGCAATTTCTTCTGGTTGGCCAAAACGCCCTAATGGAATATATTGCAGGATGCCTTCGGCTTTGATATCACTGGTCATGTCGGTGGCAATAAAACCAGGTGCAACGGCATTGACCGTGATACCACGGGAAGCAAATTCTTTGGCAACGGTTTTGGTAAAACCAATTACTCCGGCTTTGGCGGCGCTGTAGTTGGCTTGTCCTGGGTTGCCCATTTGTCCGGCGACGGAAGCAATATTAATAATCCGCCCAGAACGTTGTTTGAGCATAATTTTACTGACGGCTTTTGTACATAAAAATACTCCAGTTAGGTTTAGGTCTATGACTGCTTGCCATTCTTCTAATTTCATTCTTAATAGGAGGGTGTCACGGGTGATACCTGCGTTGTTAACTAAAATATCCACGCGCTGGAATTTTTCTAAGGTGGTATTTATCAGTGTATCTACTTGTGCTGATTGAGAAACATCTGCTTGGAGGGCGATGGCTTCTCCTCCTGCTGCTATAATTTCTGCTACTACTTGATCTGCGGCGGTGCTGGAACTAGCGTAGTTAACTACTACTTTTGCACCTTGGGATGCGAGTTGTAAAGCGATCGCTCTACCAATTCCCCGTGATGCACCTGTGACAATTGCAACCTGATCTTTTAATAAACTCATCTCATTTTCCTCAATCTTGTGGAGATACCGCGCTAATTATCTTAGAATAATTTGGTGCTTCATTGAATTGAACAAATTAAAAATCATTTCTCTATTAATTAAAAAAATCATGAAAATTATCACGATTAATATTCTTTTTAAACTGAACCACTGGTCACAACGACGAGAAATCTTAATACTAGGACTCAAAAATGAAAATCCTGATATTATTGCATTACAAGAAGTGAGTTTATCAGAAGATACAGCCGCATGGATAGCTGAACAGTTAAATATTCCTCATATTTATAAAGTTACTCCTCAAGAAGTATCTGGCAGTGATTTACCATTTGGGTTAGCTATTCTTAGTCGTTTTCCGATTGAGCAAAAAGCCGCTCTGAATTTACAATATCAGGGAAGAATTGCTCAATATGCACAAATAAAATTAGATAATGATAAATCAATAGTAATATGTAATGGTCATTATTTTTGGTATCCAGGTTCACACCCAAAACGAGATAAACAACTGCAATTAATGTTAAATTGGTTATCAAAATTACCTCCCGAAATGCCCATAGTAACAGTCGGAGATTTTAATGGTACTCCCGATACATCAGGAATTGCATTAATTAAGGAAAAATATCAATCAGCTTACGAAGTTTATCATGGAAAAGAACCAGAATATACTTGTCCCACGCCTTTAGATAATTTAGATAAAATTAATTGGAGAAGAAGATTGCAGGTATTTTGGAGAACTTTAATTTTTAATAAGACTTGGAAACGGTGGCAGGGGACTTTAGATTATATTTTTATTAATCAACATTTACAAGTGAAAGATTGTCGAATAACTCTCAATCAACCAGCAGCAAGTAACCGTTATCTTTATCCTTCGGATCATTTTGGTATTGTTGCTGATTTAGAGATTGTTGATTATAAAGCGCGTTTAGATAGTAAAATTTAATAATGGATGACTTAGCTAAATAACAACTAATTTTGCAGCTTGGGCTTATCCCTTTTTTTTGTTGGGACTTTGTTTGTGTAGCTGCGAATTCTATTCCCTTGATCTTTACCTCTTGATTTGCAACCAATCAAATATCTCCTCAACTGTGATGATTAAACCCACACCTTCTAAAACTGGTAATCTATCTTTTCCAGTTAATAAATCTGGTAAAGTATTAGGCTGATAAACTAAAATTGAACGCTCACTGGGATCAAGCAACCATCCAAGTTTAGTACCATGTTTGATACAATGTAAAATATTGCCAGTTACCTTAGTCTGACTTTGGTTAGGTGAAAGAATTTCAATTACCCAAACAGGTGCAAAATTAATCCCACTACTAATGATATAACCGTTTTCATCTATTGGTATTTGAACGGTAGGAATCACTAAAACATCAGGAACTATTGAACGATTCCCACAGTTACAACGCATTTCTGGAAAAGCTTCATATTCACTTGTTGCTGTGTCAATAACGGCAACTAATTTTTTTTGTAATAAACTGTGTTTACCGCCACCCATTGGTTTTTGAATTAGTTCTGAATTAATATATTCCCAAGCTGGTGATTCATTAATAAAATCCAAATTTAAAAATTCTGCTATGGGAATGATGTTTGCAACGGTTGTTGTCATTTATTTAAACCCAGAATTTAATTTTAATTTTATCACTACTTATAGCAGGAGACAGGAGGAAAGCTTAAAGAAAAAATCGTTCCTATCCAACTTTTGAAACTTTAACCTCTCACCTGTCACCTGCGATGCACTGAGCTTGTTGAAGTGTCACCTATCCTTCACAGATAACTTTTTCAGCAACCCCTATTTATTGTTATTGGTATATTCAGCTTTAGGAACTACGGGATTAGGAAGTGGTGGAGGTGTGGGGATTCTTGATTCTGGATGGGTTTTACCCGTTTGATTCCAGAGAATCATAGAGAGTAAGCCATCTACTAAACCGTTACTATTACCATTGCTACCGGCAACCATAATATCGGGAATGAGCCGGACGTTGCGATCGCCTATAATCTGCATTAACTGCATGGCTGTATAACCTTGTGTCCCCAAAGCTTGCACACCTGTGCGGTAGGTTTCCGCTTTGGCGTTACCTGTAGCCCGAATACCTTCAGCTTCTGCTATAGCTTTTAGCTTAGTTGCTTCAGCTTGTCCATTAGCTTCCTTAATGGCAGCTTGGGATTTTAACTCTGCTATTTGTACACTTTGCTCAGATTTGACCATTTCTTCCTGAATGTTGGCCAAGGCTGTTTCCCGTACCAGTTGTTGGCGTTGGGTTTGCGCCATTTGCTGAACTTCGTAGGTTTTGCGTTCTTCTTCGGCTATTTTCCGGTCTGTCTGTGTCTGCATTAAGGTTGCAGGGGGCTGAATATCACCAATTAAGGTATCTATTGCTTGCACATCATAGGCACGCAAAGCGATTTTAATATAGTCAGCGGCCTCAGTTTGGCGTTCACTTCGCGCTGTCAAAAAGTCTAGAACAGTGCAGTTTTGAGCAGAGTTACGGAAATAGTTACCAATGGTGGGTTCTAAAACATGATCTACTAAATTTTGCATTGCCCCTACACGGGAAATGACTTTTGGTGCATCTAAAGCGCCGACATGGATAATTTGCGCTACTTCCAAATCAAAGGCGAAACCATCACGCGATCGCACAGTTAAAGACTGTAGTTTCTCATCATAGCTATGTCGTTCAGTCCGCCCTGACCAATTTAAAACTATATTTGTCGTCGGGACTAACTCTATTTTCATAATCCGGGAGTTAATCGGATGTTTACCAGGATATAGAGGTTCTACCCAAACGCCTTTATGTCCTTGGTGTACCAAGTTACCATGAGTGAAAGCTGCCCCGCTAATATCTTCTTGATCTTTGCCCACGAAAGAAATCACCACACCTACATAACCAATGGGTATTTCTGTCATTGGGACTTGTTCTACCTGCACAAACCAGGGATTTAAATTCCAAGAACCAGATAGTAAAATCTGCTCTTGTAAACCTCTTTTTCCACCACCATTAATAAATTTTTGACCATTTTGAAAGTTATCATGGCCTTCAATCACAGTCCCGGCAATTTCCCCAGAGGAAATGGGCAACCCATCCAAAGTCGTGACAATACCGACTTTATCGGATTTGACACTATATACATTCAACTGTTCTGCATTCATGCCATGGGCGGAGGCATTAGCGGCCGTAATCACTTTAAATAATGCTGTATTAATCCGGTAACTACCAGCAGTCAGAAAACCCATTTGGCGGCCTTTTTCTCCACCTTTAACCAAGAATTTGCGGGCATCTTGAAAATTATCACATTCAACAATTTTGCCTAAAATCCTTTCTGGAGGGTTAGCAGCACCATCGGCGGCGACAATAAGAGCAATTTGTCCTTGGGGAACAACAATTACCGCTTCTTTTTTTACAGAATATTGCCAAGGCCATTTTCCCCAGTGCCAACCAGGGGCAAGGGTATCAGCTTGCAAACCTGCTTCTCCGTGTAAGGCAATTAAACTACCGGCTGGCAGTGCTTTACCTGCTAAGGTAAATTTTTTCACAACTATACCAACTTCCCGTTCACCGATAACCACTAAACCACCAAAAAAGAAACAACCACCGATTAAAACAACAGGTATAATAATTAACGGTTCTAATCCCATCTCTTGATAAGATACTAGCCGAGTTTCAGACCGAGTAACTACTTTTTGATATGGCTGAGAGGGAATTGATACAGAAGCTAATTCTTTTGTTTTCAGTGTTTTTATGGGGTTACCATCGGCTGTATTTATACTACCTGTTAAGGCTAAAGCCGCCATTGCAGATGTCGCCAAGCGGACAAATTTATTCTGTTTACTTTTACCAAGGGAAAATTGAAAGCTTTTCATATATGTGCCTCTTTGGGCAACTAATTATTTAAGTTATCACTTCATTTACTGGTAATGATTTTTCTTAAACTTAATGTAATTTTTTAATCTTGTGGTGAAGATATTCACTCTCTACAGTAGTCCTTTCTTATACACTTTTAACCTAATGTTAGCACCTCTGCTTAAAAAACTGCTACTAACCGCTTATTTTGCAGCTAACGTACACCTAGAAGAATATCTTGCAATTCATTTCCTCCCAATACAGGAATTATCAACTCTCCTTCATCGAAAAATATAGTTTCTTGATAAAGATTAAACTGAGCTTCTCCGTATGCTGTCTGCATATCTTCTTTCTGATTTTCCTCTAACCATCCTAAAGTTATTGCATCCTGATTATCAATTCCTAACCAATCAGTAAAACCTATCAATAATTTTAACAACTATAGATTGTACAAAAAACTACACAATATGTCAATTACGTAGGGGCAAACCCCCGGTGGTTGCCCCCAAGTGTGCGTAGGGGTAGGCACGGGGGCGCTACCCGTACAATAAATAAATATAAAAATTTGCATGATGGAAAAAACCACCATGCAAAATCAAATTATTGAATAATTCAAACTTTACACCAAACCACCGGCAGCTTGAAAACGAGCGCGAGCGCGTTTATAAGCCTGTGTTGCTTGGATTTGTGCTTGACGATCATCTGAACTAACTTGATTCAGACGAGCTTGTGCTTCATTAAAGGCTGTGCGGGCTTCTTCTAGTTGAATTGCATCCCCACGTTCAGCACCATTGACTAAGATTGTTACTTCATCTTGATCAACTTCTGCAAAACCGCCCAAAAGAGCGATCGCTTGCCAACTAGCATTCTTACTAGCACGAACACGCATTACACCTGTATCTAACGCTGTCAACAGTGGCGCGTGTCCAGACAGAACACCTAGCTGACCAGTGGTACTGGGGAGAATTACTTCATCAGCTTCGGCATCCCAAACAGTTTTATCTGGGGAAATTACACGAACGGTCAGAGTCATATTCTTTACTTTCTACTTATGGTTGGTGATTGGTAATTGGTAATTGGTAATTGGGAGGAATTTCTTACCCATTACCCATTACCCATTACCTATTAGCCTTTGAGCTTTTCAGCTTTAGCGATCGCTTCGTTGATATCGCCTACCAAGTAGAAAGCTTGCTCTGGTAAAGCATCCAACTCACCAGCAAGAATTTTTTGGAATCCTTTGATAGTGTCTTCCAACTTCACATATTTACCAGGAGAACCGGTAAATACTTCAGCCACGAAGAAGGGTTGAGACAAGAACCGTTCAATCTTCCGAGCGCGTGCTACAGTCAGACGGTCATCTTCAGACAATTCATCTAAACCCAAAATTGCAATAATATCTTGCAATTCTTTGTAACGTTGTAGGGTTGATTGTACAGCACGGGCAGTGTTGTAGTGTTCATCACCAACGATGTTGGGTTGCAACATGGTGGAGGTAGAACCCAAAGGATCAACCGCAGGATAGATACCCTTAGCAGCCAAACCACGAGACAATACTGTAGTACCGTCCAAGTGAGCGAAGGTGGTAGCAGGTGCGGGGTCGGTTAAGTCATCCGCAGGTACATATACAGCTTGAATAGAAGTAATAGAACCTTCGGTGGTAGAAGTAATCCGTTCTTGCAGCGCACCTACGTCTGTACCCAAAGTAGGCTGATATCCTACCGCAGAAGGCATCCGACCCAAGAGCGCGGATACTTCAGAACCAGCTTGTACAAACCGGAAGATGTTGTCAACAAACAAAAGTACGTCTTGCTTGTTCACATCACGGAAATACTCAGCCATTGTCAAACCAGACAAACCAACCCGCATTCTTGCTCCGGGTGGTTCGTTCATTTGACCATAAACTAGAGCAATTTTAGATTCGTTGAGGTTTTCTTTGTTGATAACCCCAGATTCAATCATTTCGTTGTAGAGGTCATTACCTTCGCGTGTGCGTTCACCCACACCAGCGAATACAGACACACCACCGTGTTGGGTAGCGATGTTGTTGATCAATTCCATCATGATCACGGTTTTACCAACACCCGCACCGCCGAATAGACCGATTTTACCACCACGACGGTAGGGGGTTAACAAATCCACAACCTTGATCCCAGTTTCAAACACAGAAGGTTTAGTTTCCAAATCTGTGAGTTTGGGAGCTTCACGGTGAATAGGTAAAGTTTCGGTATTATTTACCGGACCTTGGTTGTCTACGGGTTCGCCTAAAACGTTGAAAATACGACCCAAAGTTGCTTTACCAACGGGTACGTTAATAGGTGCGCCGGTATCAACAACTTCTAAACCACGGACTAAACCATCAGTGCTGCTCATCGAAACGGCTCTAACTTGGTTATCGCCTAAAAGTTGCTGTACTTCAACAGTGAGACTAATTTCTTGTCCCGCTTCGTTAGTGCCTTTGATGGTCAAAGCGTTGTAGATTTGGGGTAATTTACCGCCGGGGAACTTAACGTCTACAACGGGGCCAATAACTTGGGTAACGTAACCTATGTTTGTTTTTTCTGCGGTGGTGACCATGCTGCGCCTAATTGATGGAAGCTATTTTTGAGAGTTGGTCTTTCCAGACCTGTGATCAAGCAATATCATCTTTAAGGTTAGCACTGAATGATCCCATCTTTGCCTTAAATTCATTATTAAAACTAGATGCAAAAGTAGATCCCCGATTTTGTGAAAATCCTGGAACTGCAAAATAAATTACTCCCAGACAAAAGCGCAAAAAGAGAGTATTGGGGATTGACAAAGGATTTTAAATTTGTTATTATAAATTTGACAAGCAAGAACTCTCGTAAAATTAAATATAAGTAACTGAGTGGGGGTTTAGCATTGCTAAACCCCTACAGACCTAGCTTTTGAGTAATCAGTGATCAGCAATTAAAAGCTCTCGAAACATTTTCTCAACAAGGAGGATATACTAATATCCTTGCTTCATCCCTTAGAAAAATTATTACTCAAGAAATAAATCATATTCAGCAGCAAATCAAAGAATTAGAAAATGATTTGCAAATATTTGAGCAACAGTATAAACTATCATCTGAGGATTTTTATCAGCAATTTAAACCAGGTGAATTAAGAAATGAAGTAGATTTTGTGGAATGGAGTGCTTTTTATCAAATGTGGACTAATTTACAAGCTCATTTAGCCTTACTTCAATCTTAAATTGAATATGATAGTTGAGGATTATTTCACAGAAATAAAATACAAAAAAATAATTAATTCCGATGTAAATTCCACCAATTTTCAGCCTGTTGATGGATAGACTGCAATTCTTCTGAAGACATTTTATCTAGATGTTTTAAAATTAAGCTCATTCGTCCTTGAGTTTGAAGTTTTTCTCTGTGGCTATACAGAAAATCCCAATAGAAGAAATTGAATGGACAGGCATTTTCACCTATTCGTTCTTTATGACTATAAACACAACTTTTACAATAGTCACTCATCTTATTTATATAGTTAGCAGAAGCAGCATAAGGTTTAGATGCTATTATTCCTCCATCTGCAAATAAACCCATACCAATTACATTAGTTTGCATCACCCAATCATAACTATCAATAAACACTGCATGAAACCAATTTTCCACAGCTTGGGGTGAAATTCCCGCAATTAAAGCAAAGTTACTCAACACCATTAATCGTTGGATATGATGAGCGTAACCTGTACTTTTTATTTGGTTGATAATTTGGTGTAAACAATTCATTTTGGTTTCACCCGTCCAGAAAAATTCCGGTAATGGTTGGGTATGTTCAAACCAATTTTTTTGGGCATATTCTGAATCTACAAAATGATAGATACCATACATATATTCTCGCCATCCCAATACTTGGCGAATAAAACCTTCTACACTATTCAAAGGTAATTGGTGTTGTTTATAGGCAATTTCAGCAGCTTGAATGACTTCCAAAGGTTGGAGTAAACCAATATTCAAATAGGGAGAAATTAATGCGTGCCACATTGTCTCTTCTCCTGTAATCATCGCATCTTGATAAGTACCAAAATCTGATAAACGATGTTGAATAAACCAGTCTAATACTTCAAGTGCTTGTTGACGATTTACACCCCAATAAAAAGGTTCTATTTCTCCATAAGTTAAATGAGAAAGTGAGTTAACTTTTTCTATCACATTAATAGTAATTGCATCTGGTGTAAAACAATTAGCTGGAGGTGGATGTAATTTTCCTTTAGGTGGTTGACGATTTTCCTTATCTAAATTCCACTTTCCTCCAATGGGTTGTTTGTCATCCATTAAAATTTGAAAACGTCGTCTTCCTTCTCGATAAAAATCCTCCATTAATAGACGTTTACGACTTTTAGCCCAATTAGTAAATTCTGTGGTACTCCATAAAAATTGATTATTAGGAATTAAGGTAATTGAACAAGGTAATTGTAAATTTTTAATAATTTGGGTAAATGGTTGATCATTTGGTATCATTACCCGCAATTCAGTAATTTGATTAACTTCAATCCATTCTTGCAATGCTGTTTGAAAATCTGTAGCCATTTTATATGTGACTACATATTGTAATTGTGCTAATTCAGCCGCAAAATGGCGCATTGC
This sequence comes from Cuspidothrix sp., assembly GCA_046080565.1. Taxonomy (GTDB): domain Bacteria; phylum Cyanobacteriota; class Cyanobacteriia; order Cyanobacteriales; family Nostocaceae; genus Cuspidothrix. The sequence goes on from JBJTUF010000032.1 coordinate 14,561, forward strand.
TGACCAAATTAACACTAATTTTTGGCTATGATATCGCCTGATTTGGATATAATCTAATGATTCAATCAAAATTACAGGTGTATTTTGTTGATGATGACAGCTTTGTAGAGCAGCTTGTTGTAGCAAAAGTTGATCACCTAATATCCAAATTCCAATCATAGGTAATTTTATGTTTTCGGTAAATTTATGTTTTTTGATTTTGGGATTTAAATCTCCCAGCAATAAATTCTCTTTTTTCTAAATGTTTAGTTTTGCGTTTAGTAACTCTTTCTCTCCACATTTGAAAACTAGATGATTTCATTTCCCTTCTCATCAAAGCAATTACTTGTTTTTCTAAAAGTCCAAATTGTTTTTCTATTACATCAAATGGTGTTCTATCTTCCCAAGCCATTTCGATGATCCGATCTATGGTTTCCGTATCTAAGTCAGGTAGTTTCATACTTGGAAAACTTGAATAAAAACGCCACAATTATAAATCTATACATATCATACTATAGCAATCTTACTTCTTCTCATCATCTGCGTCCTCTGCCCCTCTGCGGTTAGTTAAAAAAATCAGTTTACATATTAAATAATATCATTATATCTTAATTCTCTTTTCTCTTATTCCTATATTTTCGTTGGCAACAGATACAGGAGGTAGAACCTCTAAGATAGCATTCCCAGTCTGGAGACTGGGAACGAGAAACGAGAAACGAGAAATAAATCTCCTGAATACTCTAAAATAAGAGTAGAGTACAAAAACACTGTACTGTTATCCAGTCGCCTCATGCCTAAAGCCTATGAACATCTCGTCAGCGCGTCAATATTTTTACCAAGAGATTCAACAACCTGACGAGCATATTAACCTAGCCAGGGCGGCTTTGTACATTGCCCAGGAAGAATATCCAGAAATTGATCCAGAAAAATACTTAAATGCGCTTGATACTATGGCAATGGAGTTAGAAGATCGTTTACCATCTTCTCGCTATCCTTTACGAATTATTCAAAGTATTAATCAATATTTATATGAAGAATTGAATTTTCATGGTAATAAAATTGATTATTATGACCACCGTAATAGTTTTTTAAATGATGTGATTGAACGGAAAATAGGTATTCCTATTACCTTAGCATTGGTTTATATGGAGGTAGCAAAACGGATTGATTTTCCTATGGTGGGAGTAGGAATGCCGGGACATTTTCTCATTCGTCCAGATATTGAAGATATAGGGATTTTTGTAGATGCTTTCAATGGTGGAGAGGTGATGTTTTCCCAAGACTGTGAAGCGAGACTTTCTCAAATTTATCAGCAAAAAGTAACTCTAAAACCTGAATTTTTATCTATTGTTACTCATCGGCAATTTTTGGCAAGAATGTTGACAAATTTAAAATATATTTATTTAGAACAGCAAGATTTAGAAAGAAATTTAAGTACAGTAGAACGGATTTTATTATTATTTCCAGAGAGAATTTTAGAACTCAGAGATCGAGGTTTATTATATTATCAATTGGGACAATTTTCCCAAGCAGCGGAAGATTTGCAATTATATTTATTCAAAGTTCCTGATGCTAGGGATGCAGATGTAATTCGCCAATTACTAGATAAGTTACGTTAAAGATTTAGATTTGATGTAGGGGTAGCGCCCTTCTACCCCTATTTATGGGGCAACCACAGGGGGTTTGCCCCTACTTACTTAGTGACTTCTCACTGTGGTATTCAGCTTGAGGATAGACGCTAATAATGGTATTACCAAGTTCAAAAAATGTCCCAGCTTGTTCATGTTTGGAAAACTGTAAATGAGGATATTTAATTGCTAACTCATCAGCATTTATTGCCTTTGCTGATATTTTATTGGGTAAAAGTCCTGTTGTGCCAATGTAAAATACCATAGGAGAAATATTGGCTTGATAAATTTGCTCAATATCAGCCACTAATTTTTGATAAGCTGTGGTCATGGCTGTGATTAAATCTTCTTTATTCACAGGTTTACCTGCGTGTTGAGCATATAATAATAATGCTAAACTATGTTCACCAACCTGGTTGAGAATTTCACCAATTTTGCCATTAATATTAATGCCGAGAAAATCGTCAAAAATCGGCTTCATTAAATCATCAACTGGGGTTAATTTCATTCTATTAGAAATGGCTTTTTGTCGCAGGGCGATATTTTGATTAAATACGATGTCCCAAGTTGGTTTGGGGAAAATCTCTCCGGTTTCTTGATCGCAAACTTCATATCTTCTGGCTAAAAATTGGTTGGCAGAATATAATTTACCTAAATTCAGAATTTCATGACTACCAAAGTCAATTTTATAACTGATATGGGTATCAATCCTATTTGTATGTTCTGGAGTTGTGGGAAAAGTTAGATAGAGGTTTTTTGACAAATAATGCTGTTTTAATTCCTCAATTTGATTGTTGATAAATACATCGGATTGATGACGTAAACAAGCTGCTAAAATGCTAGTAACAACTTTTATTTCTGCTAATTGCGTAAATAAGCCATCTATATTAGCAAAACTGATATTAGCAGGAACTAATGGTAAATTGTCTAACTGAATTGTGTACTCGGAATGAAAATCAAATTTATCGGCAATAATTACCCTTTGAGATTGCAATAAATCAAATACTTTTTTATTGCTAATTTTGATATTTAAAGTTGCAATATTCAATTTTCCATCCTTAACAATGGTATAATTATTGAAGTTATCCAAATCGTTTGTTAGTAATCCTGCTACCTCGATCATGGGTGTCTGATCTTCAGATTTAACTAGCTTTACTTTGCGCTTGATCAACATATTAATAGTAGCGGTATTGCGATTTATAGCAAATACACCCATTTGCACAAAATCACTAGGATAAATATCTTCTGTTTTTAACCAAGGACTAATCAAATCGCCATTGGTATCTCTTACACCTCTAACTCGCTTAATACCAGTTCTGTGGTAATCTTCTTTTAATTTCTGTAAATTCAAAATAATATGATCACGATATTGAGATAAAATTCCAATCAATTCCAATAAGGAAATTTTGTGATTTATTTGTGACATGATAAACCCCTTCCATCTGCAATTGATGGTTGCAATTGAATATTTACAAAACTTCAACTTAAATTGGCAAATTACGGGCGAAGCATTCGGACAGAAAAACAATGATTTTAGCTATAGGTTATCCGCCGAATGCTTCGCTAATGAATTGGTATTTTAGATTTCCTTGACTATTTATATAGTACAATAATACTAAATAAATGTCAAGTGAGTGCAAAAATGATGTTAAAATTATCACATTAAGAGTTATTCCTGGTGCTGAGAGTGCTGACGTGAAAACTGATATATTGAAGATTCTCTTACTTTATTAAAGTCTCCTATGTCTTTTGTGCCGTTACATATTCATAGTGATTACAGTTTGCTTGATGGTGCTAGTCAACTACCAGAGTTAGTAGATCGAGCGATCGCACTGGGAATGAAAGCGATCGCCCTGACAGATCATGGTGTCATGTATGGTGCAGTTGAACTAATTAAAATCTGCCGTAATAAGAACGTCAAGCCAATAATTGGCAATGAAATGTATATTATTAATGGGGAAATTGACAAACAAGAACGTCGTCCTAAATATCATCAAGTCGTATTGGCTAAAAATACAAAAGGTTATAAAAACTTAGTTAAAATCACCACAATTTCTCACCTGCAAGGTGTACAAGGTAAAGGCATTTTTTCCCGTCCTTGTATTAATAAAGATTTACTCAAACAATATCGAGAAGGTTTAATCGTTACCAGCGCTTGTTTAGGAGGAGAAATTCCTCAAGCAATTCTTAGTAATCGTCCAGATGCAGCCAGAAAAGTTGCTAAATGGTATCAAGAAGTATTTGGTGAAGATTTTTATTTAGAAATTCAAGATCATGGTTCACAAGAAGACAGAATTGTGAATGTCGAAATTGTCAAAATTGCTAAAGAATTAGGCATTAAATTTATTGCTACCAATGACTCCCATTTTATCTCTTGTTTTGATGTAGAATCTCACGATGCCTTACTATGTATTCAAACAGGTAAACTTATTAGTGAAGATAATCGGATGCGGTATTCGGGGACAGAATATCTCAAATCTGCTGAAGAAATGCAGCAACTATTCCGTGATCATTTACCCGATGATGTCATTGCTGAAGCCATAGCAACAACAGAAGAAATAGCCGATAAAGTTGAACCCTATCACATCATGGGTGATCCCCAAATTCCCACCCCTACCATCCCTTCAGGACATACAGCAGATACTTATGCAGAAGAAGTTGCATGGCAAGGACTTTTAGAAAGATTAAATCGCAAATCTCGCAACGAAGTTGATCAAGTCTATAAAGAAAGATTGGAATATGAATTAAAAATGATTCAACAGATGGGATTTTCCACCTACTTTTTAGTAGTGTGGGACTACATCAAATTTGCGCGAGATAATAATATTCCCGTGGGACCAGGACGGGGATCTGCTGCTGGTTCTTTAGTCGCTTATGCCATGAGAATTACCAATATTGACCCTGTACATCATGGCTTACTCTTTGAAAGATTTCTCAATCCTGAACGGAAATCAATGCCGGATATTGATACAGATTTCTGCATTGATAAACGAGATCAAGTTATTGATTATGTTACTGAAAAATACGGTGTTGATCGAGTTGCCCAAATTATCACTTTTAACCGTCTCACGTCAAAAGCAGTATTAAAAGATGTTGCCAGAGTATTAGATATTTCCTACGGGGAAGCCGACAAAATGGCGAAAATGATTCCTGTCGTGCGGGGTAAACCAACAAAATTAAAAGTGATGATTTCTGATGAAACTCCCGAACCAGAATTTAAATCTAAATATGATAATGAACCTCATGTACGGCGCTGGATTGATATGGCCATGCGAATTGAAGGTACTAACAAAACCTTTGGTGTTCATGCTGCTGGTGTCGTCATTTCCGCAGAACCATTAGATGAACTTGTTCCCCTACAACGTAATAATGACGGTTCTGTAATTACCCAATATTTCATGGAAGATTTAGAATCATTGGGATTATTAAAAATGGACTTTTTGGGTTTGCGGAACTTAACTCTAATCCAAAAAACCGTTGATTTAATTCAACAAAGTAGAGGCTATCGAGTTGATCCAGATGAAATTACAGGTCAGGAAAGAAAAGCACAAAGAATATTAGCTAAAGGTGAACATACCAGCTTACCTAAAGATGTGGCTAAAGCTTATTCTCTATTAGAAGCAGGTGATTTAGAAGGTATCTTTCAATTAGAATCTTCTGGGATGAAACAGATAGTCCGAGATTTAAAACCTTCCAACATTGAAGATATTTCTTCTATTCTCGCACTTTATCGCCCCGGTCCATTAGATGCAGGATTAATTCCTAAATTTATTAATCGTAAACATGGACGAGAAGAAATTGAATATGATAGTCAAATTTTACAACCAATTTTAAATGAAACCTACGGCACCATGGTGTATCAAGAGCAAATTATGAAAATTGCTCAAGATATGGCTGGTTATAGCTTAGGACAAGCTGATTTACTCCGTCGTGCTATGGGTAAAAAGAAAGTATCAGAAATGGAGAAACAAAAGGAAAAATTTATTGATGGTTCAACAAAAAATGGTGTAAAAACCCAAGTAGCTGAACATTTATTTGGGGATATGTTGAAGTTTGCCGAATATTGTCTAAGTTATGAGACAGAAATTTTAACTGTTGAATATGGATTTTTAGAGATTGGGGAAATTGTCGAAAAACAAATTGAATGTCGGGTATATACAGTTGATAGCAATGGCATACTTTATACTCAACCTATTGCCCAATGGCATCATCGAGGACAGCAAGAAGTTTATGAATACTTATTAGAAAATGGGGGAATTATTCGGGCGACAAAAGACCATAAATTTATGACTCAAGAGGGGCAAATGTTACCCATTGATGAGATTTTTACCCAAGGATTAGATTTATTACAATTGGCAGATTTATAGCACAAGGCAAGAGGCAGAAAAATCTCTATTCTTACAAGGGAATTTAGAAATCAATACAGTTAATCTCAAAACTATTTTTGAAAACGAACCACAGAGTCACAGAGAACACAGAGAAAAGAGAATAATACAGCATATTTCATTGACATGAGGTACAACCTGGAATAATCAAACTTTTGTGGTGCGGGCATCTTGCCCGCAAAATGTGTACCTTATACCTTCGCAAACTGCTGTAAGTTCTTACTTCGATGGTATTGAATTAGAAATTCCCAAAACTCTGACTAAAAAACCCCATTTATCTGCTGCTTCTTCAATAATTTTCGTTGTTGGTTTACCCGCACCATGTCCGGCCTTAGTTTCAATTCTAATCAAAACAGGTGCATTACCACCATGGGCAGCTTGCAAAGCGGCAGCAAATTTAAAACTATGGGCTGGAACAACACGATCATCATGATCTGCGGTAGTAATTAAAGTGGCAGGATAAGCTGTTCCTGGCTTGAGATTATGCAAAGGAGAATAAGCATACAAAATAGGAAAATCTTCTGCATTTTCCGCCGAACCATATTCAGGAACCCACGCCCAACCAATGGTAAATTTATGGAAACGTAACATATCTAAAACACCGACAGCAGGTAAAGCAGCACCAAATAAATCTGGCCGTTGTGTCATGCAAGCACCTACCAATAAACCACCATTACTCCCGCCACCAATAGCCAATTTTGCAGGTTGAGTATATTTATTAGTAATTAACCATTCAGCCGCAGTCGTAAAGTCATCAAAAACATTTTGTTTTTTCTCTTTCATTCCCCCTTGATGCCATTCTTCTCCATATTCACCACCACCTCGTAAATTAGGTACAGCATACACTCCACCCATTTCTAGCCAAATTGATAAACTCACCGAAAAACTCGGTGTTAAGGAGATATTAAACCCACCATATCCATATAAATAAGTGGGATTATTGCCATCTAATTTTATCCCTTTTTTATGCGTAATAAACATGGGTAATTTAGTCCCATCTTTACTACTATAAAAAATCTGTTTTGTTTCATAATCATCAGCATTAAAATCTACTTGTGGCTGACGAAAAATTTCACTTTTACCAGTTTTCATGTCATAGCGATAAATAGTTCCTGGGGTAGTAAAGCTAGTAAAACTATAAAAAGTCTCTGTATTATCACGTTTACCACTAAAACCAGTGGCAGAACCAATACCAGGTAATTCTACTTCTCTAATGAAATTACCTTCCAGATCAAACATTTTAATTTGGCTGTGGGCATCTTGTAAATAATCAGCCACAAATTGATTATTCAAAATACTCACACTTTCTAAGGTTTCTACAGCCTGGGGAATAATTTCTTGCCAATTTTCTGATGTAGGGTTTTGAATATCAATGGCAATAACTTTACCTTTTGGTGCATTCAAATCTGTCCGAAAATAGAAAACAGTCTCATCATTATCAATAAAGCTATAATCAGCTTCAAATTTGTTAATTAGTTCAATAACTTCACTCTGGGTATTTGTTAAATCTTTGTAAAAAACCAAGTTTTTTGAGTCAGTTCCTAGCCAGACAGAAATTATTAAATATTTGCCATCTTCGGTGACACTACCACCAAAACCCCATTCTTTTTGATCAGGACGATGGTAAACTAAAATATCTTCAGATTGTTCTGTACCAAGTTGATGGTAATATAACTTTTGATAATAATTAACATCTTCTAATTTAGTTTTTTCATTGGGTTCATCATAACGACTATAGAAAAACCCTTGATTGTCATGAGTCCAAGCAGCACCAGAAAATTTAATCCATTGTAGATGATCTGGTAAATCTGCACCTGTGGCAATATCTCTAACTTTCCATTCTTGCCAATCTGAACCAGAAGAAGATAAACCATAAGCTAAAAGTTGACCATTTTCACTAATAGCAATTCCAGATAAAGCAACTGTACCATCTTCTGAAAGTTTGTTAGGATCAAGTAATACTCTTGGTTGTCCATCTAATGTGGGGAGAGTGTAAAGAACACTTTGATTTTGCAGTCCATCATTTTTGAAATAAAAATAATTATCACCTTCTTTAAATGGTGTTCCATATTTCTCATAATCCCAAAGTTTTGTTAACCGCTCTTTAATTTTTTCTCTGGCGGTAATTTCATTCAAATAGCTAAAAGTAACTTGATTTTGCGCTTCTACCCAAGCTTTAGTTATTTCTGCATCTGGGTCTTCTAAAACTCGGTAAGGATCTGCAACTATTGTTCCATGATACTCGTCAACTTGATGACTGTGGCTAATGGTGGGATAAATCAAAGGTTTTTGCAACTCAGACATAAATGTAATCTCGATAAGAGTGTTATATCTATCTTAATCTCTAATTGTCGTCTGTTGACTCATAACTCAAGTAGTTATAACTATAAGCCTTCTACATCCCCCTAAATCTCCCTTAATGAGGGGGACTTTGATTAATTTCCCCGCTTTTCTAAAGGGGGTGAGGAGGGATCTAATCGAGAAATAAACCTGAATATTTGTAACTAGCAACTTACGTTCATAGTAAAAGTTAAATTCCGAAAAATGGTTTGTTACACTTGTAATATATGATCAAGTCCAATACCCAATATCATTAAAAATCCCCATCAAAAATATGAAATTTTCTTTAACTGCGGCCATGATTTTCTTAACATTTGGTATTCCTGCCTGTGTCTTTTCTACTTCCGAAACAGCACTCGCTCAAGTACCAATACCAACATCTGAAGAAAAAATTACTGAAGCAGTTTATCTAAATAATCAAGGTGAAAGTTTAGTTTATAAAGATATTGTTGGTTTAGAGGATTTACAAGCAGGATTAAAATTATTTCAACAATCCTTAGCTATTTTCAAAAAATATGGTGCTAAATCAGGAGAAGGTAATAGTCTTGTGAATATTGGCTATGTCTATCTTCGTCAGGGAGAATATACCAAAGCACTGGATTTTTTTCAATCAGCTTTAGCTGTGCGGAAAGTAACAAAAGACCGTGAAAATGAATGGATATCTTTAGCTCATATTGGTGAAGTGTATGTAAATTTAGTTGATTATCCCCAAGCATTAGAATTTTATCTCCCAGCTTTAAATATTATCAAAGAATTGAAAAAAGTTAATCCTCAAAAAGCTGCTGATTTGAGTATCAATGAAAAGTCTCTGATAGCTGAAATTGCTGCGGTTTATTTTCGCTGGGGAAAATATGAAAAAGCTCTGAATTACTATCAACAAGTTTTAGCAATTGAGCAAGCAGCAAATAATAGAATTAGTGCAGCCAAAGTTTTCAATAATATTGGTGTAGTTTATGTCAATTTGGGGAAATATTCTGAGAGTCTGTCTAGCTATCAACAAGCATTAACTATTGTTCAAAATTATTGTTACCAAGAAAAATTAACTTGTTTTTATGGGACAGAAGCGGCAATTTTAAATAATTTATCTACTGCTTATTTTAGTTTAGGTCAATATCCAAAATCTTTAGAAATGGCGGAAAAATCTGCCCAAATTTACCAAAAATTCCGTACTGGTGAATATCAAGGAACAACCTCCAAAGAAATTAAATTACTTTATAATGCTCTGGGTGAAAATTATCAAGCTTTGGAGCAAATTCCTACTCGTGCTAATGTGGGTGATAGTTTTGGTCAAGATGTTTTTCAGTTCCAAGGTCAAGCCCTAAATTTGAATAATATTGGGCAAATTTATTTCAGTTTGGGTAAATATGATCAAGCTTTAAATTTATATCAACAAGCTTTAAATATTTACAAAGAAAACAAATATAAATTAGGAATTGCCGCCACACTGAATTATATAGCTCAAATTTATCATCATCGCGGTAATTATGAGCAAGCCATAGTTTTTAATCAACAAGCTTTAGCTAATTATCGGGAATTAGGCGATCGCACTGGGGAAGGTATCACTTTAAGTAATATCGGGCAAACTTACCAAAAACAAAAACAATATGATCAGGCTTTAGGATTTTATCAACAAGCTTTAACTATTCATCGTCAAGTTAATGATCAAGTTAGTGAAGCTGCAACTCTCAAATTTATCGGAGATGTCTTGTTTATAAAAAATGAGCCACAATTAGCCATTACTTTTTATAAGCAATCAGTCAATTTAACGGAAAAAATTCGTCAAAATTTGCGCTTTGTTTCCACTGATATTCAACAATCCTATACTGATACTGTAGCTGAAAGATATCGCCGTCTAGCTGATTTAATGCTTCAGCGTAATCGTCCAGTAGAAGCTCAACAGGTTGTAGATTTACTCAAAATCCAAGAAATTAATGATTTTTTGGGTAACAAAAGAGGAAATTCTGAAAGAATAGTCAATAGTGCTAATAATAACAATCAAAGAGTTGGAAATTCTTCATCCCCACAAACCTTACCTTTATTACCCGAAGAAGTCAAAATTTCTCAGAAGTATAGTACCATTCAAAATCAAGCCATTCTTCTAGGTAAAGAACTCACAACTTTACGCAGAATCCACCAAAATGGCCGTACACCTAGCCAAGAAAAACGTATTGCAGAATTAGTAAAAATTGAGCAAGCAACTACGGCTGAATTTAATAAATTTATTAAAAGTCCTGATGTAATTGCACTAACTCAACAACTATCAGCCAGAGTCACAGAGGAAAATTTGAATTTACGACGACCTGACAGGAGGACAAGATAGCTAGAAGCTAGAGAGAGCAAGCTTCATAGCTCTTTGCCCTTTGATGTAATCCTTCAACCGATAGCGGCTAAATTGCATTAATTCTTCTATAGTTTTTTGGAACATTTGATGTACCCCA
>JBJTUF010000033.1:0-6500 GCA_046080565.1 Cuspidothrix sp.
AGCTTGACGTAGTTCTAAACTGGAAGGGGTAATACCTTGAAGAATGCTTGTTTTGATTTTTTGATATTCTTCTAATTCTATGGAAATAATTGAGTTAGGTTGTTCTAAAACTTCTGTTTCTGTCCAACCAAATATTCTTTCTGCCGACGGATTCCAAAGTTTGATATTATTATCTAAATCTAGGGTAAAAATGGCACGAGGTGAAGCGGAAATCAAAGATTGGAGTGTGTAATTTGTATGGCGTAATTCTGATTCTGTGCGTTGACGTTCTGCAATTTCTGCCCGTAAAGAATTGTTAGTTTTAGCTAGTTCTTCAGTACGTTGTTGAACTCGATGTTCTAGTTCAATATTTAATTCTTGTAATTGTTCATATAATTCTGATTGTTGAATTGCGATCGCAACTTGGTTTGCTAGTTGTTTCATTAACTCAACTTCCCAAGATTCCCATTCCCGGATACTACTACATTGATGAGCAATTAATAAACCCCAAAGATATGTTTCTCCCTGGTGATCATTAGTTGTTTCTCGTAATGTTTGTAAAATAGGTACTACTAATTTAGCTTTAACACCAAATTGTTTGACAAATTCTGCTAAACAAGGTTCTACATCACTTTGATCAACATTGGTAATTGTTCTAGTTTTACCTTGGGTATAAGCATGATGATATTCTCTGGGAAATACTTCCTCTGGAAATGTTTGATTGAGAAGAGCAGGATAATTTTCGGAAATTGTTTCTGTAATTGCACTACCAGTTCCATCATCCCAAATCCGATATATTAATACTCGATCAGCTTGGAGAAATTGTTTAACTTCTGCCACTGTAGTTACTAATACCTGATCTAAATTCAGCGATTGACGAATGTTTTGAGCTATTTGATTAACTAAAAGTTCTCGTTTTGTTTGTTGTCTAAGAATATTTTCTGCTGTTCTTTTTTGAGATATTTGTCGTTTTAATAAATAGAAAGTTATAGGAATAGCTATAATTAATAAACCAACTGTAATACCTAATGGACTAATCATAAAATCATGGTTTTATAGTCATGCGGTTTGGTTTAGGAATCTGCTTTGATTTCTGATAGTTTGTCTGGGGTAGGTTATACCTGAAAAGGTCATAACTTGCGTTTTTACATCTATATATCTCCTTTAAGCAAAAACTCAAATTGTGACCTTGTCAAGTATATCTAAACTGACCTGGTATTAAAAAGAAATTAGACCATAGTAACCCAGAATCGTAGCAACTATTCCAACAGCAATCAAGGAAGTTCCCACATACCAAATAGCTGATGAAATCAATCGGTAAGCAATAGGATAGGGAGGCTGTTGCCATTTCCACAAATATGTTACAGGTGCTTTTGTTTGGAAATATCCTAAGTTTTCTAGTTTTTGACGATAAGATTGATCGTAGCGAGGAAATTGGCTAAATGGTAATTCTCCAATACTTTGCTGGGTAATGACGCGCCGACGTTGATAGGGAACTGTGTTATCACCAAAATTACTTTGATATTCTTCAGTTTTCAATAGAGCATCAATAAAACCTTGTGTTCCTTTGGTAGCAAGAATTATAGACCAAGCAATTTTTTCTTGATCATTATAAACTTTTCTTCCTAAAACCCGTTGTATGCACATTTCCACGAATCGGTAATTGTTGTTCGTGTTATAGTTACGTAAACGGAATGTTTCTGATAGTAGCAACCCTCTAATAAAATCTCTGACCGTAATATTTCGGTTTTTTAATTGGGATTCTAGTGCTAATTGTCGGTTACTAACTAAAATTTGTTGTTCATTAAAAATCTGACGATAAGCCGCCCAAATTAACTGATTAATCTCTTCCGTAGAAGGTGTTCCTTCAGTTGTGTAAATTATTGGGTGTTCATCTCCAGGAATTTCAAAACTTTTAACTCTTTGGTTTTGGCTGGAGGGAGCATAGGTTAGTAAAGGAATAGTCATGGTTATGTAAACATAGTATAGTGAACAAAAATAGTTGTGAATAAATTATATGTTTATTATATACAGCACTTCCCGATGTTATGAGGTACAAATTTAACAGGCAGGATGCCTGTTCCACAAGGTTTTATGATTTCAGTTTGTACCTCACTGATATGAAATATGCTGTATTTACAATCATACTTATTCTTTCTTTCACGACTTGATCTAATTCTTGATTTAGTGCTTGGTTGAGAATCTCCTTAATATCAGAATGTGTCTTGACATTAGCGATCGCTGCCAAAGAAATCGCTGCTGCATAACGAAGTCCCCAATCTTCCACATTTAACAATGCCCAAGAAAGTTTATCAATTCCTCTTTGCATTTTTTCAGGATTTTCAGTTGAAATCACCATCTTCTCTAAACCCCTAGCTGCTACTCGACGTACATTTCCTTGACAGTGATTAGCAACTTCTACTCCCACCACATCCACCAACAAATCTAAAGCTTTTTCATCACCCATTTCCGCAAGAATCTTAATGATATTTGCCTGTTGATTTTGATCTGTAGAACTGTAATAATCTGCAATTAAAGATTCTACATTTAAAGATGCTGTGTTTTCTGAAGGAATATCTTTCTGTAAACTTAGGGATGTCATGTTTCCTCCAATAGTGAATTTGTGATGATGGAATTAAAGTTCCATGATTAAATTATCAATAGCACCAAATAGAAATTCTTTAGGTTTTTGTTTGTCTAATTCTGAGATATCACTTTCTAATACTGTCTGTAAAATTCTCTTCAAATTTAGTAATTTCAGACTATTAGCAATTTTTGCCCTTACAATTGCTTCTGCTGCTGATAAATGACCTATTGCTCCTAAATCGAATACAGCAGCCCAACGTAAATAACGATTTTCATGACTAAGATTATCAATAATACGTTGTAAATATTCAGGTTTTTGAGTAGTTAAATAAAGATATCTCGCAGCAGCACATTGTACTCGCTCTGAAGAATGTTTTAAAAATGGTTCTACTAAAGGAAGTGCTTCTAATACCTGTAATTCTCCCAACGCCTCAATTAAAGCCTCATAAGGTTGAGGTTGAGCAGACTGTAACAGTTGTAACAGTGGCATTATAGCTCTGCGATCGCCAATTTTTCCTAATGCTTCTATTACAACTTCCCGACACTGGGGATCTTCATCACATTCTAGGGCATCCAATAAAGCTGGTACTGCTTGAGAGTTTTTTAATTGTCCTAAAGCACGAGCAGCTTGACGACGTAAAGGATAACCCCCTTGTACAGTACGATAGCGAGTATCTTGGAGTTGTTGACATAAGGCTAAATAAGCAGACTGAACCTGATGTTTGCCTAACCACCAAGCAGCATAATATCTAATTTGATTATCTTCTGTATCTAGTGCAGCGATCGCACTTTCTGGGGAGAGAATTGGTTCAGCAGGAAAATTAGTAACAACCATAAATGAATCAGAGTTAATAGTGAATAGCTGGTAATTGGTGATCATAAATAATTTTTATCACCAATCACCAATTACTGTTAAACAGGCTTAATACTAAGAATTTTACCGCCTTGTTTATGAACTTGTTGATACTTTTGAGAAAGTTGATCAAATGGTACAGTATACAACTGTCTACTACGACGTACTGCCACTTTAGTACCAACACCACCAGCAATCACTTCCATCACATAAAGTCTTTGATCTCCACGACTTGGGGAAGCTTTTAACTGTCCTACACCAATAGGAGTTACAAACTTAAAGGATGTTCCAGGAGGAACAATCATATTAGCCAAATTCATTGCCAATGATTGCTCTAATCTAGGTCTTTTTGTGCCTCTGGCATTATCGCTATTACCATTACCACGGTAGAGAGTAAACAAGCGGTTGAATCCTACTTGTTTCATCCCAGGTATGGAAGTGAAACCACGTAAGTAGGGAACTATAGAATCACCAAAAGCATTGGTGTATTCCATACTATCAATGTAAGAGTCTATTTCTGCATCATATCCTTGAGAAGCATAGACATCTACATGATAAGCAATTTCAGACTGATCATAAGGAGCGCGTCCCAATAAGTGCTTATAATTCAATTCAATGAAACGCACTTGGGAGTTGTTATAGAAAAAGCGCTCTTTGTAAAATTCTGATTTTGCCAAAATTTGTACAAATTGACGTACAGTAATTTTCCCATCACGAAGCAATGACTCTGAACTGGTAAAAATACCGCCCAAGTAAACCCGCTCACGTCCAAATACTTGTTCGTAAGCAGTTTTGAAGACTAGCTGTAATTGATCTTCAGTATAATTAGGGCGCAGTTCGACTTTTGTATCTACAACTGCACTGATGCCTAATCTTTGCTGACTCATGGTTTCCACTCCTTATAAACAAGGAAGGGGAACAGAAAGTAGTTTCTATTTCCCCTTACCTCTTTAACTTGTAAATTCTTAGCTTAATGCGTTGATAGCATAGTTAAGGTAAATATTAGCTTCTCCAGCTACATCACCGGATAAACCGTGATTGTCGCGGACAAATTCTAATGCTGCTACATACCAGCTAGAAGATAAGCCTAAAGCAGCGTTAAATTCTTTTACACCTGCAACTACATACTCATCCAAAGGACCAGTACCACCAACTACACAGCAGTAGCTAACTGTGCGGAGGTAATGGCTGATATCACGAACACACTTGCTTTTACCTTCTGGAGTAGAAGCGTATTGAGATCCCTGCATTTGAGTGGTGTAGGGGAATTTTTTGTATACGTGTTCAGCAGCAGCTTCAGACCATCTTTGACCGTTTTGATTAAAAGCCTTAGCAGCATCTAATCCAGCTTTTGCACGATTAAAACGACCAAACAAGGATTGCATTTCAGTATTGCTGAGATATGCGCCACGAGAATCAGCACCAGCAATAGCCTCAGTAACAGGGGTCTTCATCGTTAAAATTCTCCCTAAAATATATATAGATGATCAAGTCAAAGTTCAATTCAATTCAAAATTAAGCAACTGCTGCTGCTGCACGATCAAAGTAACTAGCAATTTCAGACATTAAGCTGCTGCAATCACCTTTTGTAATACCATTGCTGTCATTAGCAATAGCAATTGCTGCATCTTTCATTTTGCTGATTCCAGAAGCAACTGTAGCACCAGGTGTTCCCAATGCTTGATAGGTTTCGCGCAAACCATTTAAACAACGATCATCCATAACACTGGCATCTCCAGCAGCTATGGAATAGGTTACATAACGTAAGATAAATCCTAAGTCACGAATACAAGCTGCTTGGTTGCGGTGATGGAAACAAGCACCACCGGGTCCAAATACGTTGGGTTCAGCAGCTACTAAGGCACGATAAGCATTAGCTGTGATAGCGGAAGCATTGCTGGTTAGACGATTTACTGCATCTAAACGTTTGTTACTATCTGCAACAATAGCGGAAAGAGCATTAATAGCATCATCGCTCAAATATGCGCCTTGGCGATCGCTTTGTTCAACAACTCTAGAAAAAGCATCAAGCATCGTTGGAATTCTCCTAAACTTGTAGGGTTTGCCTGGTTTTTGGCAGAAGGGTTTTTGTTTGACCCGCCTTGTTTTAGAAGAATAAAGGATGAATTGTAAATTTATTGGTAAATAACTTGTAAATAATTCGGAAAGATTCTTCTTTCTTCAGTTATTGTTACATTTTGCAATCAATAAGTAAAGAAGTATTGCTATTCTAGCAGACTTTATTAAGAAATAATAAAATAAAAAGAGTCTGAAATTCTCAAATTAAGAGCAAAAATATATTTACGCTTCATTTCCACCTCAATCAAGAAAATTGACTAAACTATAGGGAGAGTCACTTTTTCTTGTAAACTGTAATTCAAGATTTCCTGACTTTTACTCTGATGAAGATTCTTCTAGTTGAAGACGATATTCGTTTAGCAGAAACTTTGGCAGAGGCACTAACCGACCAACTCTATGTTGTTGATATTGCTAACAATGGAGAAATGGCTTGGGATTGTATCAAAGCCTTAGATTACGATTTGTTGCTATTAGATGTGATGCTACCCAAAGAGAATGGCATAAACTTGTGTAAGAATTGGCGTTCTCATGGTTATCAAATGCCCATATTAATGATTACAGCCTGTGACACTATCACCACTAAAATTAATGGCTTAGATGCTGGCGCTGACGATTACATTATTAAACCTGTTGACTTAGGTGAATTATTTGCTCGTATTCGTGCGTTATTACGTCGAGGTCATACAACTTTGTTCCCGATATTAGAATGGGGGAGCTTACGGCTTAACCCTAGTACCTACGAAGTTAGTTATGCAAACCATGCTCTTTATTTTACACCTAAAGAATACAGTCTGTTAGAATTACTACTACGAAATGGCCGTCGAGTTCTCACTCGCAGCATGATTATAGATAATCTATGGACAACTGAAACATCTCCAGATGAACATACTGTTAAAGTTCATTTGAGAAGTATACGCCAAAAGCTCAAAGCGGTTGGGGCTCCGGAAGATTTTATTGAAACCATGCACGGTTTAGGATATCGCCTCAAGTCGCTCGAAATATT
>JBJTUF010000034.1:0-5425 GCA_046080565.1 Cuspidothrix sp.
AGCGATCGCCTGGCCGGGGTTCAATCGCTTGAGTTAATACC
Source organism: Cuspidothrix sp. (assembly GCA_046080565.1). Classification (GTDB taxonomy): domain Bacteria; phylum Cyanobacteriota; class Cyanobacteriia; order Cyanobacteriales; family Nostocaceae; genus Cuspidothrix. Next base: position 42 of record JBJTUF010000034.1, read on the forward strand.
ATCCCTAACTGAGGAGAAACACCCCTACCGTATTGTTGCCAAAGAATTTGTCCCGTGTGGGGATGAGTTTCTAACTCTTGGGGATATTTACCCGTAAGTAAATAAATAGCAGTTAAACCCAAACTATAAATATCAGTAGCATAAACCGGACGACCAATAGCTTGTTCACTAGGCATAAAACCCGGTGTACCAATAACTAAAGACTGGGTAGGATGTCCAACAGCATTAACCACAGTTCGGATAGTTTCTTTCACCGCACCAAAATCAATTAAAACAGGCCGATTATCTATCTGCCGTAAAATAATATTATCTGGTTTAATATCTCGATGAATAATCCCCTTACTATGAACATAATCCAACACCGACAGTAAACTTAAAAGAATTTCTTCAACATTCTTTTCATCTAACTCACCTTGAGATTGAATCAAACTTGTTAAAGTTTGACCATGAATCCATTCTTGCACCAGGTAAAACTGTCCATTTTCCGAAAAATACGCATAAAGTTTAGGAATTTGTTCATTAGCTTCCCCTAAATACTCTAAAGTTGCTGCTTCCCTCTCAAATCTTTGTTGAATAATTTGATAGGTTTTCGGATCATTACTAATAGGTTTAAGTTGTTTAATTACACACCGACGACGAGAAGGCATATAAGTATCTTCTGCCAGAAAAGTTTCACCAAACCCTCCAGCACCTAAAACCTGAATCACTTGATAACGATTGTTTAGCAGCGTCATAACCATAAAAACTTACACACAAGATCCAACGTTAGGTGAAACTCCACAGAACAATAATCATTGGTATTTATCTGTGTTTATCCTCATTCATCTTCAACTATTCTGAAAATTCATTTTAATTTAGTTAGGACTTACGCAACTGGCGCATTGGTAGGGTGCGTCAGATCTCAACAATTTGGTTATTTACATAATTTATGCTGTCTGACGCACCCTACAACAGATTTTTTGGTGTGACACTTGCATAAGTCCTATTAGTATAACCAATCAACATCTGAATCAAGATCAACAGGATCAGGAAAAATCATTTAATCCTGAAAATCCTGATTCACACAAAAACTATTTCACAGCCGCTAATTCCTTCTTAAAGAAAGCTTGTAAAACAGTTTCAGCAATTTGAGGACTACTCAAACCTAGTGAGGCAAAAGATTGTTCAGGTGTGGCATGATCTACCAAAATATCAGGTACACCAATCCGCTTCACCGGCACTAAAATATCAGCATCCATTAAAGCTTCAGCCACAGCAGAACCGAAACCACCCATTAAACAACCTTCTTCCAAAGTCACCACCCGGCCGATTTGTTTAGCCAAAGGTAAAATTAACTCAGTATCCAAAGGTTTCACAAAACGGGCATTAATTACAGTTGCTTCAATGCCATGTTCACTGAGAATTTGTGCCGCTTGCATAGCCAGATAAACCATCGTACCATAGCCCAGAAGTAGCACATCATCGCCTTGACGGAGAATTTCCCCCTTACCAATTTCCAGAGATTCCCAACCTTCCTCCATTAAAGGGACACCGTGACCATTACCACGGGGGAAACGCATAGAAATCGGTCCATCTGTATAATTAATTCCCGTAACCACCATCCGTTGTAATTCAGCTTCATCCTTGGGTGCCATCACCACCATATTCGGAATACAACGCAGATAAGCAATATCATACATCCCTTGGTGAGTCGGACCATCAGCCCCGACAATTCCCGCCCTATCTAAACAGAAGAATACAGGCAGATTTTGAATGCAAACATCGTGAATAATTTGGTCGTAAGCACGTTGTAAGAAAGTAGAATAAATGGCAGCCACAGGGCGCATACCTTCACAAGCTAAACCTGCGGCCAGAGTAACGGCGTGTTGTTCGGCAATGCCCACATCAATATACTGATTGGGGAGTTTGGCTTGTAATTTATCTAAGCCAGTACCAGTAGCCATAGCGGCTGTGATCCCGATGATTTGAGGATTTTGTTCCGCCAGTTTTACTAAGGTATGAGAAAAGACCTTAGCGTAAGCAGGAGGTTTAGGTTTACTAGAAGGAATTGCTTTACCAGTGGCTAAATTAAAGGGATTTTGCGCGTGATAGCCTACTTGGTCTTTTTCTGCCAGTTCATAGCCTTTACCCTTGGTTGTGACTACGTGAACTAATACTGGCCCAGTAATTTTATGTGCCTGTTGGAAGGTGGTAATTAACTCTTCTAAGTTATGTCCATCAACCGGTCCGATGTAGGTAAAACCCAATTCTTCAAACACTGCACCGACTTTAGAAACCGCTAACCGTTTCATCCCTTCTTTGATGCGTTCTACTTCATCACCCACAAAAGGAATATGTTTTAGCTGTTCCTCAATGCCATCCGAGAGAAACTGTACTGGTGGACTCAGACGCATTTTATTGAGATAACGAGGAATTGCGCCCACATTGGGAGAAATAGACATCTCGTTATCATTGAGAACCACCAGGAGATTTGTTTTGCGTAAATGTCCAGCGTGGTTAATGGCTTCTAAGGCCATACCACCAGTTAAAGCCCCATCCCCAATGACTGCAACAGCTTTAAATTTTTCCCCTTTTGCATCGCGGGCTAAAGCCATGCCCAGGGCGGCGGAAATACTTGTAGACGCGTGTCCTGCACCAAAATGATCAAATTTGTTTTCACAGCGTTTGAGATAACCTGCAACGCCGTCTTTTTGCCGGAGGGTGTGAAAATCAGCGTAGCGTCCGGTAATTAATTTGTGAGGATAGGCTTGATGTCCAACATCCCAAATTACCTTATCTCGATCTAAATCTAGGGTTTGGTAAAGTCCCAAGGTTAATTCCACAACTCCTAACCCAGGACCCAAGTGTCCCCCACTAGCTGCTACGGTTTGTAGGTGCTTTTCTCGAATTTGACGGGCAATTTGTTCTAACTGCCGAATTGATAAACCATGCAACTGGTTAGGATGGGTGATGTCACTCAAGTGCATATTATCGGCTTTTCCTCTCTATGTCGTCTGTTGCCATGATTTGATTTTCCCACTTCGGGGGGCTTCTAAGAATCTGACTGTTGTTTATATTGTTCTATAACTATAACTTTTATAAGTTTTTAGTATTGAAATACTCACGGAGGTAAAGGTACAGTAATTCTTGACGTTTTATTAACTGATCCTACAGCCAGCTTTTCTAAGGTGGAAACTTAAAAACATAAAATCCTTATCTGGCGTAGGTTATAAGTACCCAGGCAAAATTAATTGCACATAGTTAGTAAAGAACAAATTTTTGTAAACTCTATACCAATTCTGTATGAAGATGCACAAAATAATACCCCTCTGTAGTCCTCCCTTGCAAGGGAATAACGCCGGGGGGTAATAAACATAAGCAGCTTCACATTAAGATTGGTATTACCTGTTTCCTGTTAAGAGTTCGATCTCCTAACTATGAAATTTATTTTGCACGATTACTTAAAATGTATTTCTTAGGAGTGGGCGCACTGACGGCACTACCACCCGCTATGAATAAGATCAACAAGTCAAATCCTCTTCGCTTCTGTCTCTTGCTTTATTTCTTAGGAGTCAAGACATAGGAAATTTGTTGTATAAAATCCAATAAACACCAAGTTGCTGAATTGCTTGGTTAAATTGTTCAAAATCTACAGGTTTGACAATATAGCTATTTACGCCAAGTTGATAACTCTCCATGATATCCCTATCTTCCGCCGAAGATGTCAACATAACAACAGGAATAGTTTTTGTTCGTGGATCAGATTTAAGTTGCCTTAAAACTTCTAATCCACTTACTTTTGGTAATTTTAAATCTAATAAAACAATTTTGGGTTGATTTGTAATTATTTTATCAGCATATTTCCCTCGACAAAAGAAAAAATCGAGGGCTTCTGCTCCATCTTGAAGCCATTGGACTTGATTATTAATTTTACCACGACGCAAAGCACGTATAGCTAGTTCTGCATCAGCAGGATTATCTTCAACTAATACAATAGAAAGAGGTTGTTCTGATAATGTATTAGTTGACTGATCAATGGGTTGGTCAGTCATTAGTAATTATTAGTAAATAAATTAGGGGTAAAAATTAAATTATGTCTATTGACACTGCTATTTATGTTGTTAATATGGGAGTTTCATACTAATAATTATTACTAGCAAATTACTTGTTACAGTTAATAGACAGTCAATCTTCTTACCTTAAATATGAGTTTTACATAAGTAAATATATTTGGTCAATTGTTTAACGGATTCTTCATCAAGAATTTACATAAAAGTTAAATTTCATTTGGTAGAATTTCAATAATTATATGAATAAATCCTTGATTTGCAAGAATTACAGCCTGGTTGTAAAAATCAAGCTAATATAAATCAATAAAAAATAGCGAATTTAATACTGCAAAAATAGAGTATTTACACTGAATTTTATAATGGATTATAGAATTAATTTCCTTAGCTTCTTAGTAAAAACACTAAATATAGTTGTAGCCAGAATGACGAGGACATTATGAATCATTGAAATCTAATAGTAGCAAGGGCTTCACTCTTGCCTTCTGCTATAAATGAGTCGAAGTAAATCGAGAACTTAGATAAATAATCAGGAAAGTAGATGTAACTAATTAGTTACTTGTAGGTAAAAATAAGGTTTATAGAGCAATCTTAGGTAAATTTTCAAATTAAACTATGTGAGGAAGGGTGAAATAAAAAGTTGCACCTTGGTTTACTGCTGCTTCGACCCAAATACGTCCTCCGTGACGCTGAATAATTCGTTGCACAATTGCTAGTCCAATACCAGTACCTTCAAATTCTTGTTCCTGATGCAAACGTTGGAATACTTCAAACAAATTATTAGCATACTCCATATCAAAACCTGAGCCATTATCTTTGACAAAATATATATATTCACTATTGATAACTTCATAACCGACTTGAATAAGGGCAAAAGGTTGATAAGCTGTATACTTAATAGCATTTGATAACAGATTAATCCAGACCTGTGACAGAAGAGAATAATCAGCTTGACAGATAGGTAAATCAGCGATCGCAAATTCAATTTGCCGATCTGATTTTTGTCGGGATAAATCAGTTATTATCTGTTGAATCAATTCATTAAGAACAATTGGCTGTTTGTATATAATTTTCCGCTCTAAACGGGATAACTTTAACAAATCATCCATCAATTGACCCATGCGTTTAGCATTACCTCGAACAATTTGTAAATAACGATTACCTTCTGTATCCATTTTTTTACTATAGTCTTCTTGAACTGAGGGGATGACGAAATAACCTAAACAGCTTATCAGGTGAAAATTGTACCGATTTATGGTAAAAAAAGATAGCCCCACTATTCTCAATAAGGACTATCTATTGATAATGTTACCTGAATTCTACAAAATACACCTAAAA
>JBJTUF010000035.1:0-5762 GCA_046080565.1 Cuspidothrix sp.
AAATCATACAGAATTTAATGATTTTGTAGTCAATACAATCGGAGAATTATTATTTGATGTGGCACAACAGGTTAATGTTAGTCCTTTAATTTGGGAACGCAACCAAGATACAATTTTAAAAGCTATTCTCAGTGCTACTAGTAGTAATATGTTTCTTCAGGAAATGCAAAAATCCTGGCATGAATGGTCAAAAGCTGGTTTAGCAAGGTATTCTCCTCATTTATCACCTGTTTTAACCCAACCCGAAAAACTCAGACAGCAAGTAAGTACAACAGTTTATAAAAACTTTGAAAGATTAATTAATGGTAAAAATACTTTATGGGATCTAGCAGTTAGAATGCAGCAAAATGTTTTGGCAGTTACGAAATCATTACGGCCTTTTATTGATAAAGGAATTGCAGAATTTATAGAAGTACCTGATCTCCAATTATCAACCCAAAAATCTCAACTAGTCTCTGGAGAAAAAACTAGAAAAAAAGATAAAAATACTTTGATCATCTGTATTGATGACAGTCCACAAGTATCTAAAATTCTAGAGACTATCATTACATCTGAAGGTATGAATTTTATTGGTATTCAAGATCCTTTACAGGTCATACCAATACTATCTGAAAATAAGCCAGATTTGATTTTTTTGGATTTAATTATGCCAGTGATGAATGGTTATGAAATTTGTGAACAGTTGCGGCGGATATCTGTTTTTTCTAAAGTACCAATTATCATTTTAACCAGCAGTGATGGTGTGTTTGATCGGGTGCGTGCGAAGGTATTTGGTGCAAATGACTTTATTAATAAACCTATCCAAAAAGATCAAGTTTGGTTAATATTAAATAAGTATTTAAAACCCGATCATGTCAATCAATATTCCCAGAATTTAGCTTTGTCATATTCATAGGTTAGTCAGGAAAAATTATGTGATTTTGATCGGTAAACCATCCTGAAAAACTAAGAGTTCTCCAGGTTGAATTTCTGTCCAAACTTCATTATCAGTCAGAGGTGCAGTGACAATGATAGCAACGCGATCGCTTGGTGTGGTCAATTCACTAAAATCTACAGTCATTTCTTCATCAATTAAATGCGCTGCTGCAAAAGGTGCTTGTCTAATAATATAGCAAAGCTTAGTGGAACAATAGGTAAAAAAGTGTTCACCATCGGATAATATGTAGCTAAAAGAGCCAAAAGCAGCTATTTCTTGGGTGATAGTTTCTAATATCTGATAAAGTTCTTTTAAAGGTGGTTGTCCTTGGGGAAAATGCGATCGCAAACTATTGAGAATTAAACAAAATGCTTTTTCACTGTCTGTAGTCCCCACCGGTTGAAAAATCCCCTTATTTTCGGGATTAAAATCTGGTAAATTACCATTATGGGCAAATACCCAATATCTTCCCCACAATTCCCGACGAAAAGGATGACAATTTTCTAAAGCTATTTCTCCTTGAGTCGCTTTGCGAATATGGGCGATCACATGGGTAGAATGAATAGGATATTTACGGATAAAATCAGCAATTGGTGATGCAATAGAAGCTTCTGCATCTAAAAAAATTCGACATCCTTTACCTTCAAAAAAGGCAATTCCCCAACCGTCACTATATTCATCTGTTTTCCCTCCCCGTGCAGAAAATCCTTCAAAGGAAAAGCAAATATCTGTGGGTACGTTGCAGTTCATTCCTAGAAGTTGACACATTACTTTGGTAATTGGTAATTCAATTTTGGATTTTGGATTTTGGATTTTGGATTTAATTAACTCTAATCTAAAATCTCAAATTTTCTTTCTTCTGACTCGGTGACTCCTGATTTCTAGCCTATTAATACGCGCCTGTGTGGGGAAATTCATCATTTAGCGCCCATTTACCAATTTCCCGCAATCTATAATCTATGGGATCATGGAGGGTAAAAGTCCGCATATTGCGCCAATAACGGTCAAAACCATATTGTTTACTGGTAGCTTTTGCACCCATGACTTCAAAAATGCGATTAGTAATATCTAAACCGATTTTAGTAGCTGCTACTTTAGCCGTATTCACAGCAATCATACAATTTCCCCGTTGTTCTAGGGTGAGATTGTGTTCCCGTTCCCAAGCTGCTTGTAGCAACTCTATCGCTTGGTTAACTAAGGCATTGACTGCTTGTAAGTCTACCCACATACTACCATAATGGTGAAGAATAAAAGGATCTTGACTAACAGTTTCTATCTCCGATGTTAACCAAGGTTTTTTATAATTGCGAGTATAGTTTTTCGCTGCTGCAAAAGCACCTTCGGCAATTCCTAAATAAATATTAGCTAAATTGAGTTGAGTGATACAAGAACGAATAGTAGTAAACACAGAATTTTGATTATATCTAGTACCGATAATTTCCTGGGGATAAACTATCACATTGTCAAAATTGATGTTACCACTATCAGTTTGCCGTTGTCCCATGCTATCCCAATCAGCTTGGATTTTTACTCCATTTCTCTGACTAGGAATAACGATAATTATTAATTCTCCTGTGGTGGTGTTAATAGCTGAAAGTGGTAAAATATCAGCATCTACAGAACCAGAACAAAAACTTTTACTACCATTGAGTAAAAAATGATTTTCTTGTGATGTAATAATTGCGTTTTTGTCTCTAGGATTAAGGGCATTACACCAAAACCAATCATGATTGGCAGTTTGTGTATAGTAATATTCTTTTTGTTCTTTTGTCCCAAAGATATGGGGAATAATTACGCCAATTTGATGATAGGAAAAAACATGAGCCAGGGAACTATCAACTCTAGCAAATTCCCGAATTATTTGAAATATGGTAATCCAATTAGCACCAATTCCGCCATATTCTTTAGGGATAATAAGTTTAAGGAGATTACTTTGCCGCAAGCGATCGCGCTCTTTTCTGGGAGTACCTCCTTGAATATCTCTTTCTGTAGCAGTTTGGGCAAATTCCGCAGCTAACGACTCAGCTAAAATAATGTAATCTTGTAAATTTAAATCATTTTCCATTATTACAAAACCTGCCCATGAAACATTTTTATTCAATTTCTAATTGTTTTTTCGTGCGTTTTAATTGCTTCCACAAACTTTGAATTTGTTTATAAGCTTCCTCTGGCGGTATTTTACCACCAGTTTGCAGGTTACAAATATAGCTTACTCGTTGAGAAAATTCTTGGAGATTAGCATTAAAAGCTAGATATTCTGGTTTAAATTGACCATAATATGAACTCCGAGGATAGAGAAAATCACATAGTTCAGATAATAAATCAGATTCTTTTTTCATGGTATTTTTTTAACTTGTAGTAAACGTTTACCTATCAGTAGTTAACTAATACTCATGTAGCCGTTATCAATAGGGATACAAAATTGCTGATACAATGATAGGGCTAACAGTATGGATAACCCAGCCGAGATATAGTTTTTTAAAATTGATTTCAAAAGTATTACATATTATTTCTAACTCTGCAAGGCGTTTTTAGTAACTTTTCATTAATAACAAATATAATTTTTTGTTACTATAGTAAAAATACTGGTTAGAATAGAGAGTCTATCAAATAAGCTGTATAGAATTTTATCTATGTGTATTTACGCGATTTTTTGTCATGAAAAATGAATAAAATTTTACATTCAATTAAAATTATCTCCTCAATATTTTTTTATAATGCAATTCTTAATTAGTAATGGCTAAATCTCTACGGAAAATCTATATGTATCACAATCCGTTTTCGTGTCCGTATTGATCAGCCTACGTAGACGTTGAAAAATAAAATAGCAATTTTCTGTAATTTGAGAACATTTCATTATATATCCGACTTTTTGAATAATTTAGAGTTCTTTTACCTCACAAGAAATCCAATCGGTTGTAATTTGAGCAAATCTGAGCTTGACCTTTAATCCTGACAGGAGGACAAGATAGCTAGAAGCTAGAGAGAGCAAGCTTCATAGCTCTTTGCCCTTTGATGTAATCCTTCAACCGATAGCGGCTAAATTGCATTAATTCTTCTATAGTTTTTTGGAACATCTGATGTACCCCAAGCCAATAATAGAGATGTTGACCTACATAAAAACTGCTGTGTCTGCGTTGACCTTTATATCTTTTTTCAGGTCTGGTAACATATTTTTGGATTCCCATATCCTTAATTTCTTTCCCTTGGACTGTGGCACTTGTGTAAGCTATAGCTATAACAATTCACCTGCGATAGAATTACTAGTTAGACTAAATTCAACTCAAAAAGATGGAGTGTACTGATGAAAATACCAAAATCGAGGTTGTTTCTTCTCACTTTTCTTCCTTCAGTCTTCAGTTGTTTTGTTATCACTGCTTGTACTTCAGAACAACCTAAGCGAACCGGTGGTAGTGTTACAACCACAGTAAGAGTAACATCCACTCCAGAACCCACAGCGACACCTTCTCCAACAGAAACACCTTTTTCAACAGAAACACCTTCTCCAACTTATACTAGTAATCCAAATCGTGATAGTACAGAATGTCAAAGTATAGTTCCCAGTTCATGCGCAAAAAGCGGAGGTGAAAGTATAATCGCCGATTCGGATGCAAAAAACCGCTCCGATAAATCAAAAAGTATTGTTGGCAGATGGCAATCACGCTACAATGCTAACTCTCCTATATCTGGTAATTATCAAATAATTACAACAGTTAAATTTTATTCAGATGGCACTCTTTATGAATTCCAGTATAATACCTCGAATGACCCAATAAGTTACCAACTCAGCGGGCAATGGAAAAGGACTGATGAAGATACCATATTCACTAGTGTTCAAAACCCTTATTCTGGCAAGGTCATTGAAGAGAAATATAGGATTATTGATCAAGATACAATTATAAATTCTTATGGATACACATATATCCGATTGCCGTAATGTTCGCCGTTTTTGTGGCTCTTGGTAGAATGCCTTATTCAACGCAACTCTTGCCTCTATAAATATAATCCCGTCTAACAAATCACTGCACCCGACTCTACGATAAACTACGAGTAATCATCCGAAGTCATTAGCAGCGGGTGAGTTCAACCTTTAGACTGAATCTTGGAGGTAATCGAACGATGATTATGCCCATCAAGGTTTCACAATTAATGGCGATTAGTTTACTGTTGTTGGTAGGCTGTTCCGGGAAATCGGACCTAGATGGGGGGAGATTTGCCACGAGCGATTTAAACGATTTGTATCGTCGGGTGATTAACCGCAATAACCGTTTAGCTAGACTTCAGGAAGTTCTTGCCCCAGAAATCATGGATAAGATGAAAAATAGCACTTATAGGCTAAGTTTATTTCAATATGTAAAGTTTTATTACAGTTTTGTCTAGGTTTTATATAGCAGGGAAAATACTATTGAAGCATCATCTAAATGCTACCCCAACCCTAATTTATGGATGAACAACGTCAACAGGCATATCAACAACTAATTCAACAACTGCTAAGTTGCCCAAATGGTGAAGAACCGACGGTTAATGAAGCAGATATAGAAACCTATTTACAATTTTTATTACAAGTATTACGAACCACCGCCGAAAGTGAAGTCAACCCCCAGGAAGTTTACCCCTTACTGGCAGAAAATACAGATAAACTAAATCTCACCTTTGCCCAATTATTAAAGGCTTGGGCAACAAATACACTAGAAAATGCAGAACCAGACGCAGCAAAATTTATCGCTGGAGTTGTAGGTAATTTTAGTAATCTAATTCAACAATTTCCTTTGGGTAACAAAGCCAATAATATGGAAATTGGTATTACTGGTTATGAAATCGCTTTAAATGTTTATACCCGTCACAC
>JBJTUF010000036.1:0-9678 GCA_046080565.1 Cuspidothrix sp.
ACACGTCGTTTATTTTTTTCTACCTGCGCTTTTTGCTCCTGATGAGTTAACTTCGCTTGCTCCATCAATGAAATAAATTGATCATAGCTGATTCCCAGTATACCCCTAGCGCGTTTTGGGTACATATGTATATAATTGGTAATATTTTTCATCTTCGGTAGAACCACGGTATATTTTCCATTTACCGTTCTACCATTTTTTCGTTATATATTTCGGACAGGTCTATTATCTTGAGGTTCATTACCAGCATCCCGTAACATTTGCTGCACTTCTTCTCGTGTACAACGGTAATCTCCTTCAAAATTACGTTTGAAAGTGCCAGTCATGGGGTTGTTATTGATGTATACAGGACGCTGTTGACGGATAGCTTTGGGTACTGCGATAATGACCAAACTATGTGTATCAAGCTTCAAAACTTTCACATCCGAATTGCTACAAATTGGTGTGCTCAGTTTTTGTGGATTATTATGACTATCCCAGAATTTTTTCAATAATCCATCCGGGTTGCGTACTCCAGAAATTGTCAGCCCACCTTTGCCTTCGCTGAGACCCAATACAATATGTCCTCCATCTGTATTTGCAAATGCGGATACTGTTTCCCATATATCATTGGGTAAACCCCCATCTGCGGATTTGAACTCAATATCTTCGTCTTCTCCCAAGTTGATATGTTGGAATAATTTTTCTGAGTCCATGAATACACCTCTGTTTGTCAACTTTATCCATTATGGCTTAGTTGAATTTACGGTTTTCAGGTGTAGTTCATGAAGTTCAAATAATTTTGCAATCGGTTAGGAAAAATTTAACTTGCTCAATCATAACTTTTGATTACTCATCCTCATCCGGTTCTAAATCCTCTTCTGTCAATTCCTGATGGGGTACAGCCGCAATAATCGCATCTATAACTTTACCTACTGGTAATATTTCAATACCGATCTCCGGGAATTTTGTCCCCTTGGGAACTATAGCGCGTTTAAATCCTAATTTTGCCGCTTCTTTTAATCGTAGTTCCATTTGGGAAACCGATCGCACTTGTCCCCCTAATCCTACTTCCCCAATTAAGACTGTACCAGGATCAACTATTCTATCTCGGAAACTGGCTACAATCGCCACCGCTATTCCTAAATCTACGGCTGGTTCTTCTACGTTTAATCCCCCCGCAGAAGCAACGTAGGAATCTAATTTAGACATAGGTATACCCACCCGTTTTTCTAATACGGCGAGAATCTGCACTAAGCGGTTATAATCTATACCTGTACCAGCCCGACGAGGGGAAGGATAACTGGTAGGACTAACTAAAGCTTGCAATTCCACAACTATGGGGCGAGTCCCTTCACAAGCAACGACAATGGCCGTACCCGGTGCAGGATCATCACGGTTGCCTAAAAATAGCTCTGAAGGATTATCAACTTCTTTTAATCCTTGCGATACCATTTCAAATATACCAATTTCGTGGGTTGCCCCGAAACGGTTTTTTACAGTTCTTAATAATCGGTGAGAAGCAAAGCGATCGCCTTCAAAATACAATACAGTATCTACTAAATGCTCTAATACCCTTGGCCCGGCAATCGTCCCTTCCTTGGTAACATGACCGACAATTAACATCGTAATATCTTCATGTTTTGCCACTTTCATCAAAGCTGCTGTACATTCCCTGACTTGGGCAACTGAACCCGGTGCAGATGTCAAAGCTGGTAAAAATACTGTTTGGATACTATCTATTACCGCCACATTTGGTTTAAGGGAGTCTATTTCTCGCAAAATTTCCTCTAAATCCGTTTCGGGCAAAACATATAAATCCGCCCCTATACTATCAGGATTTATCGCTTGTTCAGGATGTTTAGGTATAGTTTCAGAATCTTTGTTTTCATCATCTTCCGTAACTATGTGGGGAGTTTTAGCCATTCCCAACCGAGAAGCACGCAATTTTACCTGTTGTCCAGATTCCTCCCCAGTGATGTAGAGAATCCGGTATTTTTGCGCTAATTGGTTAGATACTTGCAGTAATAAAGTGGATTTACCAATGCCAGGATCGCCGCCAATCAGTACCATTGAGCCAGGAACTACTCCCCCCCCTAAAACCCGATCCAATTCGCCATATCCCGATTCCCAACGGGCAATTTGGCGATCGCTAATTTGATCAAAAGTCAGGGAAGATCTAGCCTTAGCTGGTTTATTATGAGATTTACTAGGACTGGCAGATTGCCAATTTCCCACCCCACCCCGACTAGGAATATCACCAATAAAAGAACTAATATTTTGTTCAACTAAAGAGTCGTAAGTGTCACAATTGGAACATTTTCCGAACCATTGGGAGAATTCCGCCCCACAATTACTACAGATATAAATGGTTTTTGGCTTGGCCATGCTCAAATTTTATTTAAGAATCTTAATTTTTTGTTAATTCTTGGAAAAAACAAAAATCTAAATAATAGTAATAGTTAGAAGCTTTTTCCAAATCAATTGAGGTAATAATATCTTAATATTATGATACTAAAAATTAATCATGAAAAATTTTAGTTAAGGAGCATTACAGAACTTGGAAAGTCATAAAGAAAAAATCCTAGTAGTAGACGACGAAGCCAGCATTCGTCGGATTTTGGAAACACGCCTTTCCATGATTGGCTACGATGTCGTAACAGCAGGTGATGGTGAGGAAGCTTTAGATATATTTCGCAAAGCCGAACCAGACCTAGTAGTTTTAGATGTAATGATGCCAAAACTAGATGGTTATGGCGTTTGTCAAGAATTACGCAAAGAATCCGATGTTCCCATTATTATGCTTACAGCTTTGGGAGATGTAGCAGATCGCATCACCGGTTTAGAATTAGGTGCTGATGATTATGTCGTTAAACCATTCTCACCCAAAGAATTAGAAGCGCGGATTCGTTCAGTATTACGACGGGTAGATAAAACTGGCGCTAATGGTATTCCCAGTTCTGGCGTGATTCATGTCAGCACTATCAAAATTGATACAAATAAGCGCCAAGTTTATAAAGGTGATGAACGCATTCGCTTAACCGGCATGGAATTTAGCTTATTAGAATTGTTAGTTAGTCGTTCTGGTGAAGCTTTTTCCCGTTCCGAAATTTTGCAAGAAGTATGGGGATATACCCCCGAACGCCATGTAGATACTCGCGTTGTGGATGTCCATATCTCCCGATTAAGGGCAAAATTAGAAGATGATCCTAGCAACCCAGAACTAATTCTCACCGCTAGAGGTACTGGTTATCTTTTCCAACGCATCCTAGAACCAGGGGAAGAGTAAGAAGTTAGGTGACAGGGGACAGGTGACAGGTGACAGTAAGAAGTTTATCAATGACTAATGACTAAATCAGATCCCAATCGAGTTTTACGGCGTTTACCCTTAGTAGTTGGGGGTTTAGGTGCTGTCCTGTTATTGATAAATCGGTTGTTAACTCCACAACTCACAGATTCTCAAGCACGTGGGGATGTGCTGGGGATAATTTTGAGTGGGGTCTTAATTTTAACTGGTTTAATTTGGCAACAGGTACAACCGCGCACACCTGAGACAGTAGAACTCATTGGGGAAGAGGGATTTTTTCTCGATCCAGAATTGCCAGAAGCGGCGAAAATGGAATTAGCCTGGGCATCGCGTTTATTGTTAACAAATACAGTCACGCGATCGCTCATAGTTTACTATCAAGGTAAAGTTCTCTTACGTCGCGGTATTCTGGCTACCAAATCGGAAGTAGTTGCAGGAACAATCCTCAAAAAAGTATCAGAAACACAAAAGCCGATTTATCTAGTCGCTTTATCTGTGTATCCGGGGAAAATTGAATTTGACTATTTACCAGAAAACACACAAGGTGTAATTTGTCAACCAATTGGTAAAGAAGGAGTTTTAATTCTAGCTGCAAATGCTCCCCGTAGTTACACTAAACAAGATGAAAACTGGATTGCGGGAATTGCTGATAAATTAGCCGTAACCCTTAGTAATTCTCGTTCCTAGACTCTGGCTAGGAATGCTGACTGTGAGGCTCTGCCTCCCGTTACTAGCGGCAGAGCCGCGTGATAAACATTCCCAGTCAGAGACTGGGAACGAGACTATAAAAGTTAAAGTTATGTATGAATTATGCAAATTATTTATTTACTCTTAGTTGCTGTGATGTTAGTTGGTGTAATTGGTGCAGTAGTTCCAGCCATACCTGGCAGCAGCTTAATTCTCATATCTATTATTATCTGGGGAATTATCAGTCATTCCTTTGCCGCCATCAAAATTCCCCTCATTGTCACCATTATTGTATTACTCCTGAGTACGGGAGTAGATTTTCTAGCAGGTTACATAGGAGCAAAACAAGCCGGTGCTAGTAAATGGGGTCAAATTGGTGCTTTTGTGGGGTTATTACTGGGATTTTTCGGCTTGTTACCGGCTTTACCCTTTGGTGGCCCCTTATTAGGGATTTTATTCGGACCACTTTTAGGTGCAATTGTCGGTGAATTCCTGTACCAACGTCAATTATGGCCTGCGGTAAAAGCAGGTATAGGAATTACCGTCGGTACAGTTGTCGGTAATTTAATTCAAGGTGTGTTAGCAATCAGTTCAGTAATAGTATTTCTAGTAGTAACTTGGCCACAAGTATTCGGTAAGTTTATATAGTTATCTTTAAAAAGCAAAAGTGATAAATCAGCCTAGTGTATAAAGCTAAAATCCTTATGAATCAAGGCACTGAGCTACAAATTTACTCGAATAAACCAAGAAATCTCAGAAAACAACCGCAAAAATATATGAAGATTCGATGAAGATGAGTCAGTAGATATTGCATACTCTAAGTGAGTATGTAATTATGATTATGTGGAAAACACGAGGATGACTCCACAAAAGTCAAACTTAAAACACAGTCAGTAACACAGTAATCCCACTCTCATTCCTAAAAAAAGTAACTTCGTTTTGAAGTTATATTACGTGTTTCCTAGTTTAGTTTTGTTAAATAATTTTTGGATTACTGTGCCAAAGACAACCGTATTTATTCTGTAAACAAATTTTCACTGGAGCTAAGAATTACAATGTTTAACTTTAAATCTCAACTTTTAGGTGTTGCTGCTGTATTACCCGTTGTTGCTGCTGGTTTATTGAGTTCTGTTGGTTCTGCTCAGGCTGGACAATTGACTGGTAGTATTGGTCTTAATGGTACTGCTGGTTCATTCAGTACAGGAACAAATCCCGGCTCCACCCAGTTCAAATTTGTTGATGTTGATGGTATTGAACCAACAGGAGATTTCTTTCCTGCACTAATCTCAAGCACATCTCCCGTTCCAGGTATCACAATTAATAATCTAACACTGACTAAAGTTGCAGACGTGCCAGTTTTAGGATCCCAGTATGCTAAGTACACTACTAATGCTCTATCTCCTTGGATTGACTTCGGAACAAGAACATTGGGTTCAGTTACAGCTGCTCTTACCTTTGATTTAGATGCTACTCAATTTCTAAGAAATAGAGTTGGACCTAACGGTGTACAAATTGCAACATTGGACGGACTAACAGGTAAATTCAATTTTAATGGAGTAACTACTGTAGCCACAGGCTTCTTAAGCGGTTCTCGTTCTGGTACTACTAGTGGCTACGAAATAACTCTTACAGCTGATCCAACTCCTGTTCCCGAACCCACCACAATGTTAGGTTTAGGTTTGGTAGCTGCTGGTATGACTGTTGCTCGTCGTCGTAAAGCTGTAACAGCATAGTTTCAGATTCTAATATCAAAATCTTAATTTTCGATCTGGTTGGAGTGAAACATTTTCCCAACCAGGTCAATTTTTTTTGTTTGTAGAGATGTTCCATGGAAAGTCTCTACATTTCTCATTAGATTAGGAATCCTTAACTACCAGCTTGAAAAATTTGGTTAGCAGTTAAGGACAACTCTTTTAGCGCTGGTGATACTATCAGGTCATCACCTCTAAACTGACTAACTTGATATTCCCCCTCAACTAACGAGTAAATTGAGATAGTTGGTTGTTTAGGATTACCAATAAACCGTCTACCTCCCATTGCAGCGTAGTCTACAATCCAATATTCTGGAATACCTATTGCTTCATATTGACCTAGTTTTGTGAAATAGTCATCACGCCAATTGCTACTAACTACCTCAATTATCAGAGGGATTGAAGCGGCTTGAGTAACTGTAGCTTGTTTTTTCCACAGTGGTTCGTTGACAAGATTGGGACGATTTAACACCAATATATCTGGTGAATAACCGGATTCATTTTCAGGTGGTTTGACAAGTGCAGTTTTGGGAATAAAGTAGGGAAGATGTAATCCCTTGATATCGGCAGATATTTCTAGTGCTAAAAAACCCACAACATCTTCATGATCACCTGTAGGTTGTGACATCTCAATAATTACTCCATCATGCAGTTCATATCGTCCCCCCTCTGGTTTCCATTCGGTAAACTCCTCAAAGGTTATTGTTTTAGTTTTAGGTAAGGCTTGAACCATAATTTACCTACCTTTGTGTTTTATCTAAAATATATCCCAAAAATCCTCTCAAATATTTGCCACTTTTTCTCGTTTTCTCGTTCCGATACTCTGTATGGGAATGAATTCTAGAAGGCTCTGTCTTTAATGATAGCAGAGTCAGAGCATTCCCAGTCTTCGACTGGGAACGAGATATGCCAAAAATTAGCAAAATTTACACAAATCTGGAACTTGTAAGTAGGCATAAAGTCATATAGACAAACTAGGTCAAATAAGTTATTCTGACCAACTAATTTATCAAGGGGTTTCTATGTTACATAAGTATTCATTGACTGTTTTGTGCAAAGATGCTTTAACGGTTACAGTTTTGTGTGTCATAGCTGCTGCATCTTTTCCATCTCAAGCTCTTTCTTTAACAACCAAAACCGCCGATTTAGAAGATAAAACATTTGTAGGACAAGAACAAAAAAACAACTCATTTATCAATTATTTGAGCGGGGAAGATTCAAATTTTCTCCTTGCTGATAAAGATAAAGATAAAGATAAAGATGATGACGATGACGATGATGATGATGATGATGATGACCGTAGGCATCGTCATCACAGACGCTATGACGACGATGATGACAAAAAAAGTCGCAAGCGCAAAGGAAAATACCATCAAGAAAATTATTATCAGTCATCGAAACTATATCAAGTGCGAGACTGGAATTGTTTTTTCAAATTAGGAAGATTAGCTAATTCTAGACAAAATGCTTTGGTTATACACCTAGATATTGAAAAACCAGCTACTAGATACGCGAATGTTGTTTATACAATCTATGGTCGCCAAAATAATCGTTGGGTAGCATTGTATAATACTCAAGGTGCAAGATTGATTGAAAATAGAGGCGGAAAATTCTCGTTACAACCAGAAGTAATAGACTATAGAAACCTCAGGTTAAGTAATATTAGCTTATCACGATCAGATTTAAGGTTTGTCACGGAAATTCGTTATGAATCTAAGAATAGACGTGAGGAAAGATTCGTACTTGAAGATATTTGGAATTATAGTTCGATTACGCAAATTAGTAATATTAATCAGATAATTTTAGCTAGTAGCAACTTTACCACAAATGAAGGACATCATAGCCGACCTAAACCGAAAAAAGAAAAAAAACGTTACTCATCTAGAGCTTTTAAAAGTAAAGACTGGAATGGGTTTTTCAAATTAGCTAGGTTAGTTAATTCTAACCAAAGAGGGTTGGTAATACATCTAGATGTTCTCCAAAAACCTGTAACTAGATATGCAAATGTAATCTACACAGTTTATGCTCTTCACAATAATCGTTGGGTAAGATGCTATAGTAGTACAGGAGAAAGATTGATTAGACGAAGAGGAGATAAATTCTTCTTAACCCCAGAGGTAATAGAATTCAATAAACTGCAAGTCAATAATGTTAACTTGTCAAGGTCAGATTTAAGATTTGTCACCGAAATTCGCTATGAATCTAGCAGCAGACGTGAGGAAAAACTCGTTTTTGAAGATGTTTTGAACTATAGTGCAATTAGCGAAATTAATAGTATTAGTCAGCTAGATGTTTCCACTTACTAACTATAGCAAGAGGCAAGAGTGAAGTCCTTGCTATGATTAGGTTTTAAGGATCAATCATGTCCTAATCATCGTTACTACAGCTATATTAAACAATCTCAGTGGGCATTGACAATAAACGTTAAATATGTATGGTCGAAATACCATATTTTTCGTAGGGGTTTAGCATGGCTAAATCCCCACAATGCTTGCCTTGATATTCGCTACGCAATGGCTGTTTTGGCTTCCTTTGCTACTGCTTCTACTTCATCATTAACCAAAGTAGCTAAAATAGTTTTAGCATCATCACCACCCAAACGAGCTAAGGCTTGTACAACTCGATAACGAACTTGCCAATCTGGATTAGTGCTGTAGGGGGCTAGAAGAGGAACTGCTTGAGGATCTCCTAATTCACCGAGAGAACTAATGGCCGCAGTTTGAATTAAACCATTATCAGAAGCGATCGCTTGTGTAAGTAGTTCAAACCCTCGCGGATCTCCTAATTCTCCTAATGTGGCGATGATGCTAAACTGTACTAACCATTCTGGTGTTTGATGGTAAAGCTCTTGTAAATCTTCAAAAGCATCATGTAATTTTAGCGCACCTAAACAGTCTGCGGCGGCTGCTTGGACATCTGGTTCAGGATCACTAAGTAAACCCCGTAATATCTGCAAGGATAATTGTAAATCCTGTGTTCCCAGAGTATCCATTTGACTCACAGCAGAATAACGAACACGCGCATTTTTATCATTAATAGCGATTTGTACTAATTCTAAAGCGGTTTTGGGTTCTAGTTCTCGAATGTGATTGACTGCACGCAGGCGATCGCCTAAATTTTCTGAACTCAGTAATTCTTTTATATTTTCAACAGAAACACTCATTGAATTATCCTAAATTATTTTCGTGGTAATTGGTAATTGGTGATTGGTAATTGATAAACTCTTTCTACCTGTAACCTCTCACCTGTAACCTATTCTGCGGCCATAGCGCGAATAATATCACCACGAGTCAGAATACCAATCACTTTACCCGCACTGTCAAGGACAGGGAGACGGTGAACCTTGTGTTCCTGTATCAATTTTGCTGCTTCTCTTAATGGTTTTTCAGGAGAAATAGTCCGGGGGTTGTTACTCATTACTTCCCCTACAGTTTGTCCTAAAGCTTTATGCAAATCTCGTTCGTAGGTAGCAGGATTTTGTAAATAAATCACGCTATCTAAAATCATGATGTATGCAGGTGGAGTTACACCAGTTTCTTGCCACATTAAATCGGTTTCTGAGATAATTCCTACTAACTTACCCGCACCATCAATTACAGGTAAACCGCTAATTCGTTTTTCAGCCAAAATTTGAATAGCTTCTTTTAAAGGAGTTTCAGGACGGACGAGGATAGGATTGCTAGTCATCATGTCAGCAACGGTTTTAGACATTTTTCTACGGACACCTTTTATAAAAGTCTTTTTGTTTATTGTATAGCACTGCTTGATCCTTGAAACCTAACCCTTCTCACCATCCTTCCCTCTCCTCGTAGGACCTACGGTGTACACACATCCTTACCCAGAGAGAGTTTCCAGCCCTGAAAGAAGGATTCAAACCTCTGTAGCCCACAAACTAAAGTAGAAATTCCGGGAGGTTTTTGAGAGCGATAGCCAGACCAACCACCAAGTCGAGCA
>JBJTUF010000037.1:0-7366 GCA_046080565.1 Cuspidothrix sp.
GTGATGCCTAAAGGTAGAATAGATGAAGCGATCGCACTGTGTCAACTACCCAACATTATCTTGACCACATTTGGCGATACTATGCGTGTTCCCGGTGCAAAAATTAGCCTTTTACAAGCAAAAGCCCAAGGTGCGGATATTCGCATGGTTTACTCACCTTTAGATAGCCTGAAAATAGCCAAAGAAAACCCCCATAAAGAAATAGTATTTTTCGGTTTAGGCTTTGAAACCACCGCCCCCAGCACTGCATTTACCATTCTCCAAGCAGCAGCAGAAAATATCACTAATTTTAGTATGTTTTCTAATCATGTATTAGTAATTCCCGCATTACAAGCATTATTAGAAAATCCCGATTTACAACTTGATGGTTTTGTTGGTCCTGGTCATGTAAGCATGGTCATAGGAACAGAACCTTATGAGTTTATTTCCCAACAATATCATAAACCAATCGTTATTTCTGGCTTTGAACCATTAGATATATTCCAATCAATTTGGATGTTATTAAAACAAATAGTAGAAAATCGCTGTGAAGTCGAAAATCAATATAATCGTTTAGTAGAACCTGATGGTAATAAAAACGCTTTAGAAGCCATGAATCAAGTTTTTGCAGTGCGGGAAAAATTTGAATGGCGAGGTTTAGGAGAAATACCCAATTCTGGTTTTAAAATACGCGAAAAATATGCCCAATTTGATGCTGAAGTTAAATTTACAATTCTTAATTTAAAAGTAGCAGATCATAAAGCCTGTCAATGTGGAGAAATTCTTAAAGGAGTTTTAAAACCTTGGCAGTGTAAAGTATTTGGAACAGCTTGCACGCCAGAAACACCTATAGGAACTTGTATGGTTTCTTCTGAAGGTGCTTGTGCAGCATATTACAAATATGGGCGGCTTTCAACAATGGCTAAAAAAATAGCTGAAAAAGAGAAAATAGCCGTTTCTTAAAGCTAGAAAACCCTAGAATATGAGGTAAAAATATGCCATTTGTCACTGTACAAATTGCCAAAGGTCACTCCATCGAGAAAAAGCGTAAACTTGCCCAAGCTGTCACCGATGCTTTAGTATCTGCCCTCGGAACAAAACCGGAATGGATCACAGTACATATTGATGAATTTGAACGGGATAATTGGGCAGTGGGCGGGGTTTTACACTCAGATAAACACGCTGGAAGGCACGAAGAAACAGGCAGATAATTTATTAATGACAGGCAAGATGCCTGTCCCACAAAACAAAAATATATAACCAGAAAATAATTTAAAAATGACAATTAACTCTAACCAAAATCCGCTATTTGAAAAAATAGAAACTGCCCGCCGTCGTCCTTCACAAATTAAAGATACTCATATTAATTTATCTCATGGTAGCGGTGGTAAAGCCATGAGAGATTTAATCGCCGATATCTTTGTTAAAAGTTTTGATAATCCGATTTTATCACAATTAGAAGATCAGGCAAGTTTTAATTTATCTGATCTAGGAAAATTAGGCAATAGGTTAGCTTTTACCACAGATTCCTATGTGGTAGATCCCTTATTTTTCCCAGGTTCAGACATAGGAGAACTTGCCATTAATGGCACAATTAATGATTTAGCCGTGAGTGGGGCAAAACCTTTATATCTCACTTGTAGCATGATTTTAGAAGAAGGTTTACCAATAGAAACATTGCGAAAAGTAGTGGCTAGTATGGAAAAAGCCGCCCAAAAAGCTGGAGTAAAAATAGTCACAGGAGACACAAAAGTTGTTAATCGTGGTTGTGCCGATAAATTATTCATAAATACTGCCGGTCTTGGCATAATTCCTCCAGGAATTGATATTTCTCCTCGCCATATTCAACCGGGAGATGTGGTAATTATTAATGGAGAAATAGGAAATCACGGCACAGCAATATTAATTGCTAGAGGAGAATTAGCATTAGAAACAGATATAGAAAGTGACTGTCAACCATTACATGAATTAGTCGCCGAAATTATCAAAGTTTGTCCCCAAATTCACGCCATGCGCGATGCAACCAGAGGAGGTTTAGCCACAGTCTTAAATGAATTTGCCCAAACAGCTAATTTAGGAATACGTATTAATGAAAAGGCAATTCCTATTAGAGAACAAGTAAATGGAGTGTGTGAAATATTAGGTTTAGAACCCTTGTATTTAGCGAATGAAGGAAAATTAGTCATAGTTGCACCTCCAGAAAAGGCGGATTTAATATTAGACATCATGCGAAATCATCCCACAGGAAAAGATTCATCTATTATTGGTGAAGTTATTACCAACCCACCAGGAATAGTGTTATTAAAAACTGCCTTTGGTGCGGAAAGAATCATTGATATGTTAGTAGGAGATCAACTGCCAAGAATATGTTAATTGTAGGTTGGGTTGACGTAAGGAAACCCAACATTTTTTATCAATAAAAGCAGAAGTCGGGTATCTGGTGCATGAATTAGTGATATAATCATATACAATACTTATTTGTGACGAAAATATGTTAAAACACCTCACAATTACAGAAGCACAACAGCAAATTTTAGATTTGCCAGATGATGTACAACAAGAGCCAATAATTATTACCAAACATGGTAAACCAGTTATGGCCGCTATTAGTTTTGAGCAATATGAATCTTTATTAGAAACCTTAGCAATTTTATCTGATAAAGAATTTACCCAACAATTGCAAGAAAGTATTACTCAAGCACACCGGGGAGAAACTATTAGTTGGAATGATGCAAAACTCAAACTCGGACTTTGAAAAACCACAAACTGACAATATTGAATTTGAAATTCAGTTAACGCCTTTAGCATTGGAGATGTTAGGAAATATTAAAGATAAACGTCACCAGAAAGCTCTAAGTTCACGAATTGATAAACTAAAAATAGAACCAGAAAAACAGGGAAAACCTTTAACTGGACAACTAATAAATTATCGTAGTCTTAGGGCTGTAGGGCAACGCTACCGTATAGTTTATCAAGTAGAAAATGATAAAGTAGTTGTTTTAGTAGTTGGTATAGGTTTAAGAAAGGATAATGATAAAGGAGATATTTATAATCTCTTGCAAAAATTATTATAGTTTATGATACTTCCTAGAATATGTTAATCGTAGGTTGGGTTAAGCGACAGCGCAAATTAACAAAATATTGTTTAAAATGTTGGGTTTCCTTGCGTCAACCCAACCTACAAATTCACCTCTTCTCTCTGCGTCCTCTGCGCCTCTGCGGTTCGTTAAAAAAAGTATATGCACGAATTAGGAATTACTAAAAATATCATCGCTATCGTTAGCGAAA
This sequence comes from Cuspidothrix sp., assembly GCA_046080565.1. Classification (GTDB taxonomy): domain Bacteria; phylum Cyanobacteriota; class Cyanobacteriia; order Cyanobacteriales; family Nostocaceae; genus Cuspidothrix. Next base: position 3,268 of record JBJTUF010000037.1, read on the forward strand.
ATGCCCAAAACAAAAAAGTCCAAAAAGTATTATTAGAAATTGGCAAACTTTCCGCCATTATGCCCGAAGCCATAAAATTTTGTTTTGATATTTGCGCCCAAGGTACAATAGTAGAAGGGGCAATATTAGAAATATTAGAAATACCAGGCATGGCCAGATGTCGTGAATGTGGCAATACATTTTATATAGATAAACATTTTGGAATTTGTGAATGTGGTAGTGTTAAATTGGATTTATTGACTGGTGAGGAATTAAAAATTAAAGAAATTGAAGTGGAGGATTTATGTGTGTAACTTGCGGATGTTCTGATGATAATGAAACAACTATTACCAATATGGAACATGAACATCATCATACCCATACTTTACCGGATGGTACTGTAATTACCCATTCCCATCATCATCAAGAACCTGCTCATATTCATGCTAATGTTCACAATACAACTATATCTTTAGAGCAGGAAATTTTAGGTAAAAATAATTTATTAGCTGCCCAAAATAGAGGCTGGTTTAAAGGTAGAAATATCCTGGCTTTAAATTTAATGAGTTCTCCTGGTGCGGGAAAAACTACATTATTAACTCGCACTATTAATGATTTAAAAGATAAATTATCTATTAGTGTCATTGAAGGTGATCAAGAAACTACTAATGATGCGGAAAAAATTAAGGCAACTGGTTGTAAAGTCGTACAAATTAACACGGGTACAGGTTGTCATTTAGACGCTTCGATGATCGAAAAAGGGTTACAGGAATTAAATCCGCCCCTTAATTCTGTGGTGATGATTGAAAATGTCGGAAATTTGGTTTGTCCGGCTTTATTTGACTTAGGAGAAGCCGCTAAAGTGGTAATTTTATCGGTGACGGAGGGAGAAGATAAACCTATTAAATATCCCTATATGTTCCGCAGTAGTGATATTATGATTTTGACAAAAATTGATTTATTACCTTATATCAATTTTGATGTACAGCGTTGTCTTGAATATGCTAAACAGGTAAATCCAAATATCCAAATTTTCCAAGTTTCATCTACTACTGGGGAAGGTTTGGATGGTTTATATAATTGGTTGAGTCAACAGGTATATAATTCATCAAATTTGATTACTGTTTAGCAATTTAGTTAACTGATCCCCCCTAACCCCCCTTAATAAGGGGGGAAATAGAGTCAAAGTCCCCCTTTTCAAGGGGGATTTAGGGGGATCTAAAAATAACTAATACAATTCAATATTATGTTATTATAAATAAAATTACTTGGTATCATAATTATGATGATTACTCAAGCAGTAGAATCACAAACTAACATCACCGAAGATATATTTCCAGATATTATTTTCCCACCTAGCGATCTATATAGTGATGAACCTCCCGTGGAAACAGAACTGCATCTTGAACAAATAATGATTTTAATAAAATCTCTTAAATGGTTATGGAAAGAGAGAACTGATTTTTATGCTGTAGGTAATTTAAGTATTTATTATAGTCCTCAACAGAAAAAATCAGAAGATTTTAGAGGACCTGATTTTTTTGTAGTATTAGGAACAGAAAAGAAAACTAGAAAAAGTTGGGTAGTTTGGGAAGAAAATGGTAAATATCCTAATGTCATTGTAGAAATTCTTTCACCAACTACAGCTAAAACAGATAGAGAATTTAAAAAAGAACTTTATCAAAATACTTTTCGCACTCCTGAATATTTCTGGTTTGATCCTTATAGTTTAGAATTTACAGCTTTTTATTTAATACATGGAAAATATCAACCTGTAGAACCTAATGAAAAAGGACATTTATGGAGTGAGGAATTGGGGTTATATTTAGGTATTCATGAAGGTTTATTAAGATATTTTACATCAGATGGAAATTTAGTTCCGACACCGGAAGAAAGCGCGGAAATGGAAGCAAAAAGAGCGGAAATTGAAGCCAAAAGAGCAAAGATAGAAGCTGAAAGAGCGGAAATTGAAGCCGAAAGAGCCAAAATTTCTGCGGAAAGAGCCAAAATTTCTGCGGAAAAATCTCAACGGTTAGCAGATAAGTTGAGGGAGTTAAATATTGATCCTGATACAATTTAATGTTTGTACCTTTATAGTAGAAGGCAAGAGGGAAGAGGCAAGAGGCAAGAGTGAAATCCTTGGGATGATTAGGTTTTAAGTATCAATAATGTCCTCATCATCCTGGCTACAGCTATATTTTATGTTATTCTCCCACTAGTAGTCTGTCAACCCAAAAATGACGGGTGAAGGCAAGCAGAGGAGCAGGGGAGGGAAGAATAGAAGTTTTTTCCTATTATTCATTACCCGTCACAATAAATTTGACGAACTACTAGTATAGATTTTGAAGATTCCCATAGCCCGCAAAGAAATGAATTTCTTTGCTAATAGCAGAAGTCATCGTTAGATGACTACATCAAGAATTGTTTATTAAACTTTAGTTTACTTTGTTTAAGTAGGTAGGCGTTGAAAATTATCCAATTAACGACGCAACCAACGCCAGAAAAATTTAACAATGGGTTTTATTAATAGCCACAACAGGTAAAAAGGCAATCTTAAAACCACTAATAACCTATCAAAAACCGACAGAGAACGGGGTTGTTGCTTTTGTCGAAGTAGACGCAAATTTTCTCTCACTGTAACTGTAGAAGGATGGTTAACTCCCAACACCCTCTCAAATATCTCTAAAGCTTCAAAATAAAGAGGTTCAGCTTCTTGATACTTACCTTGACTATAGTAGAGAAATGCTAAATTATTCAAGCTAGAAGCAACATCAAGATGGTCGCCTGTAAATAGTCGCTTATATATCTCTAAGGCTTCAAAATAGAGAGGTTCGGCTTCCGCGTACCTGCCTTGGCTATTGTAGAGTAATGCTAAATTATTCAAGCTAGAAGCAACATCAGGATGGTCGCCTGTAAATAAAGTCTGGTGAATTTCTACGCAACTTTGATACTGAACTTCAGCTAATTGATATAGTCCTTGTCCCTTGTAAAATCTCCCTACACCTACAAATACCCCGATGATTTCATTTGCCAGGATGGATGCTGGTAAATTGGTTTGTGGTGCTGTGTTTTCCTGAATTTCAGCAAGTAAACGTTTTCCCAGGTCTTCCCAATGGTCAACGATATATCTAAAATTTTCAATATCTTTAGAGGTAGGTGACTGGGGAAGTAGTGAAGCCAGATAGATAATTGGGGTGATGAAGGTTCTTTCTAAAACTGGTTGCATTTCCCCAGATGCGGTTAACTTTTCCTGCCAGAACCAACGTAGTAAATTATGAATTTTATAAGCTTCTGCGGTTTCTAGTTCTGGTGTTTCTGTAACTAACTGTAGTAAACTGCGTTGATAAAGTTGTTTTTTGGCGGTGTTTAGTTCTGTTTCTGACCAAGTTAAGCGTTGTTCCTCATTTTCTCCTGAAAAATTCAGACAAAAAACCACCAATTCCCAAACTATCAACTGTGGTGAAAATAAACTTAAAAATGCACCTAGTTGTTGAGATTGAATATCCAATTTTTCCCAAGTTAAATCAAAGGCTGCTTTCACTCCCAATTGAGTTTGATGAATATTTTCCCTTCCCTGTAAAGATGCTGCTGCTAATTTGCGCTGTTGTAACTCTGCTAACATCTTAGTTAGAGACAGTCCTGGGTCATTGAATAAATAACCAGCAACTAAAATTATTCCCAAAGGTAAATATTCCAAACATTTACATATTTCTTTGGCTGTTTGTGATTCTCTAGAAATGCGTTTATCTTGGTTTCCTAGTGGTTTTTGTAAAAGTTCTAAAGCTTGATTTTCGGGAAGATTTTCCAGACGTATTGATTGAATATAATTAGGGTCTAAATTTTGTGTGCGAGTTGTGATCAAAAACCGGAATCGGTTATCATTGGGAACAATTTCCTGCAATTGCGCCAATTCAGTGACATCATCACAAATAATTAAAATAGGTTTTTCAGGATGAGGGTATTGTAACCAACACCATTTAACTTGTTCCTGTAAAGTTAACAACTTATCCCCTTGTTGTTGGGGAATTTCTAACTTAAAATGGGAAATAAAAAAGTTTAAAACTTCCGCCGCGAGATTATTTCCCCTCCCATTTAACCAAGTGATTCCTCCATAATCATT
>JBJTUF010000038.1:0-5779 GCA_046080565.1 Cuspidothrix sp.
TCATGGTTTTAATTCCTTATGATTCAGATTTTTAAGTGTTTTGTTCAGTGTTTTTTGATTGCAAAGCTAACCAACGATAGGCAAATTCAGCACCGGATTTTATGCGGTTACGGTTTTCTTGGAGTAGTGCGCGATCGCCTCTACATAAACCTTTATCTGGCGCTTCTCCCAAAATTTCATCAACACAAAATTCAACAAATTTATTAATCTCGGTAAATTCTTGAGATTTGTTATCTCTTAAAACACGCTTAGAAACATCTTTCCCCCTTAAACGATCTAGAGAATTTCTAATTTCTCCTGCTCCAGTTTTAATTATTGAATCTCTATCCATCCAGTAAGGAGTATTGAGAATTACATCAAAAATAATGGTAACTGGGCGCAAAATTGAGTGACTTGATTCATTGGCATAAACATTTCCTGAATCATCTTCACCAACTCGGTAAAAAGTACGGTAAAGACAAGTTAATTCTTCAATTAATTTCATCTTGTAATCATCTCCTTTTGTTTTTGTTTCATTGATAGTTTTGTAATTTACATGATCATTTTTTGCTGTTCTTATCCATTGTTGTGCATAGTTCCAATAGCGGTTTATTTCCTCCATTGTATAGTTTTGATGATTACCACGTCTTATTCCTTCGTTAGCGATAGCAAAGATATTTAAAACATCCGTGACTACATCTCTAACTGTTCCGTTCAATGCGTTCCATCTTGCATCGGGTTTTTTACTCCTATTATCTAAATGTAAACTGTAGACTATCAAAAGTCGGGTTAAGGCATTTTCTACCTCATCTAATCTTAATGATGTAGATGTATTGAGCAAATTCCAAAAACCAGCAGGTCCATCAAGTTTAACTGTCTCAACAAATTCTTGATCACTGGCATAAATTGGATCAGAACTAGGAGTAGAAACAACTTTTACACCAAGAAATAAAGGTAAAGCTAAGGATAAAAAAGCAGGTTCTACCCAAGCATCTGTTATAGTTTTACCCAATGTTTTTGTATATTTCATTGCCATAAAAGGCATATCTACAGTTGAATAATCACTGCCATATCTTCCTAATTTTGGTTCTTTTTCTATCCATTCCATATTCCTTAATTCATTTAGCTGCATACCGGATTTTTGCCAATGTGTACGAATGTCCCAAAGATTAGTTTTTTGCAATTGATTTACTAATATCCCCACAGCACAAGCTATTTGTGGTGAATAAAGGTAAGCTGGGAAAATGTACATAAATATTGGTTGTTGATCTTCTAATTTACCTGCGGGTGCATTCCAATATGCTTGACGTAGCAGCATTTCTAATGACCAAATTTTAGAAATACCTCGTTTAATGCGTCCACCTCCTAAAGCATTTTTATTACTGTATTGTTGCTGTTTAAATAAAACTACAGAATCCACTTGATCTTCAGCTAGAAATTCTCCAGAACTGAGGGAACATATTGGTTTATTTTTTACTTTTGATTCCCTATAAGCGGTTAACTCTCTTTGAAAATCAGAGTTGCAATTTTCCCAACCTGCTATTTCTAAATACTCGGAAATGTATGTAAAGAAAATTTCACAAGTTAAATCAATATGTTTAGGTAATAAATTATTTTCTTTAGCCCAATTTGCTAAACAATTACTAAAGTTTGTAAGTAATTCCCTAATATATTCTGACTCTGGACGTTGATCAATATGATTAGGAAGAGATGCTATATAATGTGCTGCTACTTGATACCATCCATAATTTACACCACCTGATTGAAACTGAGTTTGTTCTGGTGTAATTTTGTCTTGTAAACCCAATTTTGCAAGAATCCAGTTTATATATTTCTCCCGATTTTCTAGACTTTCAAAAAACTCTCTTTGAGTTAGTACAATAAATTCTGCAAAACGGTCAGCCCAAACATTAGCACCATTCACTAAATATGCTTTTTCAATATCTGAAAGACTGATTTTTTCTAGTCGTTTTGGTGTAGCTGGATCTTTGATATTTTTAATTTTTGCTATCATAACATCAGCCAGTTGAGGAATTAGTTCTACAGATGAAAATAATTCTCTTGTAAATGGAGCTATTTTCATTCCATGAGGACCTCTAATAAGCCCAACTTCTCCATTACTGAAAAAATATTTTAATCCTTCTTGGTTAGCATGACTATCTCCATTGAGAATATTATCCCATACAAATTCTTGAATTTCTAATAGTGTAGGTAAATTGAATTTGAGGGGAGCTAAATACACCACACCTTGAGCAAAATATAAAATTGGTTGCCAATCTATTTTACTAGCAATTTTAACAACCGCATTATGAATTTGATTAGTTAATAAACCGCGACAATCTCGTAAACGGTGATAAACTAAACTTTTTTCAATTTCTAAATTTTCTAGCGATTTATATAACTGTTTACCTCTTGGAAAATTGATGAGTATTTCCGATGGATCTTGGATATGAACCGCTATATCTCCAAACCTCAATAGTTCACATAATCTCACACGATCAGGATAGTCTAAACTAAATTTTTTACCATCAACTTCCCAATCGGATGAAGCGAGATGACTGGCATTTTTTGCTTGAGTATTTTGTGCTAAAAAACAAATATCCAATAAATAATCTTCCCAGTCTGTCCAAAACTCTGCAAAATTCAAATCTTTTGCTAGTTGCTCACATAATTCTCGAATTTTTGAAGTTTCATGAGCGCCGGGAGTCTGAATTTTCTGACTATAATAATATTTATCATAATCATGAAGTGTAAAGCCTAAACACAGTAATTTTTGTTCTGTTTCTGTTAATTTTTCTGGTAGATATTTACTCAAGTTCCATGCAGTTAATAAACCATTGATTACATGAACTAATAAACTTTGATCTGCATTTTTGTTAAAAGGTACTATCGAACTACCTAAAGCTGGAATCAGTGAAAAAGTATCTTCCATTGCAGGTAATACAGTTTCCATAAATGACATTAAAACTGTATTTTTTTCCTGTTTACTTAATGTTTCAATGATTAATCTCACTAAAATTGTTTTCATGGCTTAAAAAATGTAAGATTCAGTGTTTACGGTTTTTTTTAGTTTCCATTTTAATGCTTCTAGTAATAAAGCATCTTGATTAAATGCACAGGCATAATCTTGATCTTGCTGATCAGAAATTCGATAGATACCAACATTAGAACCTAGATGTAATTGATTACTTACGTCCCAATGACTTTTTTCATAATTACGATCTACTCTGATTAAAAATGCAAGTAATTTTGCATATTTTACATCACTGAGATACTTACTAATTTCTCTTTTTTGGGGATGTCCCAGAATACCAACTCCTTCTAATACTGTCAAAGTACCAAGTGTTAATTCTTTGGTGAGATAATCACAATCTAATCCTACTAAAAAAGGAGATTTATCTTCATTCCAAGACTTGATTTTCAAGTAAATTTGAATATAGGCTTCTGGAAATTCATTAGGTGATCGCTTGACAGATTCAGGTTTAGATAAGTTAGCATTTTCCAAAGCTGAATAAAATTCTTGTTTGGTGATAACTTCTACTTCTACATGGGGTAAAAGTCTTAACAAATCATAAGTGTAAAAACGAGATTTATTTGGATAGACTTTATTTTCATCCCATACTGCTGCTTGTAACCCAGAACTACCACGAAAACTTAAAAGTTGATCCTGAATTGCTTTACCTGTATCATCTTTGTTTAAACAATTCCAATGTTTTATTTTTCGATCTAACTGATCACCATACAATTTTTGTAAATCTTCTGTCATGCGATCGCGTATTTTTTGAGTAACAGCTTCGCGTTCTTTTCGTTCTTTTTTCTGCTTTTCTCCTTTGATATTTGCACCACTTAAAGTAATTAACATTCCTTGAGATTGTAAAGCACCCCAACAATGACGATATTGTTCAAATTCCCGTGGAGGATCAAAAGCATATTGAATAATTTCTTCCCTAAAAATAGTCCTATTTACCTTTTGTCCTTCCTCTAATTTATCATGTAACTTTTTCATAATCCAATTCATCCAATTGGGAATTAATGCAAAAGCTTGGTAATTATCAAATCCTCCATGACGGCCTAAACGCCCTAATCTTTGGGTAAATGTAGCAGAATCACTAGATTCAAAAATTAACAAATTAATTTCAAAATCAACTCCTACATCTACGGCTGAAGTTCCTACAATTAATACAGGCTGATTTGCTGTTTTCAATAAATTTCGCGTTTCTTCCCGATCACGATCATCAACAATTCCACTCACTTCTTTAACAATGATATTATCATTTTTTAATTCTTTCTCAAGTTGACTGACGACTCGGCGAACCATAGCCATTGAATTGAGAATAATCACTCCTCTTCCTGATCTTTGTTGTTCATCATTAAGAATTTTTCTGACTAAATTAGTATTTTCCTCCAACCAATTAAATGAATCTTGATCTTTGTTTAAATGTACAAAATCTAAATCTACAGACTGACAAATTTGCCTATATCCTAGTGGTGCTTGAGTTCTATCTTCACTAATATAATCAGATGAGATTTTTTCAATTAATAAATTATCTGTTCCTATTTTTTTCAATTGATCAATAAATTCATCCTTTGGTGTTGCTGATGTAAATAAAAATCTCAATGGACGTGCAGTTTCTCGACTATGGCGAATTAATAGCAAACTATTGATAATTGCAGTTTCTTGATGTACTCCAAAAATAGGAAATTCATCAGCCACATACAAATTAGGAAATTGAGCTAAATCATTGACTAATTGATCATGGGCAACTGTGATATCTTGATAACGTAAATGAGTTATTAAATGAAATATATCTGGATTGGTTAAAATAACTCGTTTTTGAATTATACTTCTCCTTAATTGTTCAGATTTTCTACTTGGTTTTCCTTCTTCTTTTGTAGCTTCCACCCTACGAGCTAATTCTGCTCCATACAAACTATCTATCCTTGTTACAGGAGTTAAATTGAATAGCTCATAATAATTTTTGATTTGTCGTTCTTGATCTTTAACAAGTTCAATTGTTGGGTATAATCCAATAGTTCTAAATTTAGGATTGAGTAATCCTGGTAAATAAGCTGCTAAAGATTTACCATCTCCTGTGAATGCAGTATTAAAAATTATTTTCGGTTTGTTTGCATCTCGGAAAATGGCCGCATAAGTTTCCGCTTGATGGGAAGATAAGGGACAATTGTTACCTTCTCCAAAGTTGGGTGCTTGTTGTTTGACTTTGCAGGTTTGCAGACATCCCAAAGCACAAGCCCCCACACCCCCATTCAATTTGGAGTATAATGGCAGTAAAGAAATTTTCACTGTAGTTCAGTATTTGTTGGATGTGACTAATTTATTACTTCTGGAAACAGAGATGTTATCAAAAAATGACTATATCTCAGAAATTTTGGGTAGATTTGAGCAATATTATTATACTCGAATTAGCGTAAATAGAGTTCTATAAGCAATTATCAGCAAATAACACCATAAAAAGATTTATGATTATACCCATATTGTAAGGGTTTAACCTTGCTGAATCCCTAAGAGATACATAGTTTTATATTTGTATTCATATTCTCATTTCCAAACCTCAGTTAAATCCAAAATAAACCCAGGTAAAATATCTTCCCCAGACAAACTCGTAGGATGTTCTAAAATTTCCACATCTTTACCTGGACGATAAATTTCTACTCGTTGATTTTTTTGATCAATTAACCAACCTAAACTAGCACCATTTTCTATATATTCCCTCATTTTAGATTGCAATTTTTCTAAAGAATCAGTTTTAGAACGTAGTTCTAGAACAAAATCAGGACA
>JBJTUF010000039.1:0-6180 GCA_046080565.1 Cuspidothrix sp.
ACCTGCTGTTTTACCTCAAAGTTTTCCCCTCGTAGCAGAAATTATTTCTTCTACAGATTTAGCAGAAGATATGATTGCTAAATCTCAAGAATATTTGCAATCAGGAAGTGAGGAAGTTTGGTTAGTCTTTCCTGAAAATCAGTGGATTATTGTAATTACTCAAAATCAACGTCTTGTGTTTATTGCTGGTGAAATAGTGAGGACTCAAATTGTATTACCAGGGTTTAATATTGCAGTAGATGAATTATTGGGTTAAGACAACAGAATTATTAGGGGAAGACATATTACCAGGATTTAGTTTGAGTTTAGATTGTTATTAATCTGCTCAATTTTCACCACCAACTAACCGACTCAGATCATTATCCACAGCACCTAAAGGTAAAATTTGTGCCATAATGAACCTTAAACGGGGGAAAAATAACTTCCATGGTACAGAGTGAATCTTGGTATGAACAGCATGAAGATAGGTGGACGTTACGAGTACGACGAAAATCACAACCAATTGGGAAAAGGTGGATTTGGAACTACCTTTTTAGCGAAAGATACCAAACGACCGGGAAACCCTCTTTGTGTTGTCAAGAAGTTTACACCACCCAGTACAGAACCAGATACTTCTTTAAAAAAACTTAAAGAATTTTTTGACCAAGAAGCAGAAATTCTAGAAAAACTAGGAAAACATGATCAAATACCCACTCTTTTAGCTCATTTTGCAGAAAATCAAGAGTTTTTTATAGTTCAAGAATATATAGAAGGCCATGATTTGAGTGATGAATTAACATCATGTCCAAAAATGAGTGAATCTGATGTTATTAAACTCCTACTAGAAATTCTAGAAGCATTAGAATTTGTGCATAAAAATGAAGTTATACACAGAGATATTACGCCACGTAATATTCGCCGTCGTCAGTCAGATAATAAAATTGTCCTGATTGATTTTGGTGCAGTTAAGCAAATCAGCACGCAGGTGGTAAATAATCAGGGACAAATTACTTCTACTTTAATTATTGGTACTACTAAGTATATGCCACCTGAGCGAAAAAGAGGTATTACAACATTTAGCAGTGATATATATTCAGTGGGAATAATTGCCCTACAAGCACTTACAGGCTTGCATCCTGAAGAATCGACAGATAACAATATAGAAGATAACAATACATTAAAAATTGTTTGGCGTGATCATGTCAATGTTAGTCCGAAACTAGCAGAAATTTTAGATAAAATGGTCGAATCTGACCCAATTAAGCGTTACCATACAGCAAAGGAAGCATTAGAAGCACTTAGATGTTTATCATTCTCTAATGATACAGTTAACCAAAATCAAACTCTTGAGTCGAATGATAAAGGTATTGTTCGAACTGTCGTTGTGGCTCTTAATAAAAATAGCAATAGTTTAATCCAAGTATTACTTGTAGTAATTCCCCTTATTATCTTTACAATCATTGCTACAAGTACAATCATTTTCATTCCTAAAATGATTACACAAAGAGAAAATTTCTTACCTTATGAAAACAAAAAATATGGTATCAAAATAATTAAATATCCAGAATCATGGTCTCCCCCAGATATAGAAAACCCGGTTACAGGAGAATTTGTTACTTTTCTATCACCTAAACAAAAGAATGGAGATCAGTTTCAAGAAAGGTTGACAATCAGCGTAGAAGAGAAGTTTTATGGTACATTGGAGGAATTTACTAATTCTAATAAAAAGGAAATTAAAAATTCTTTGGTAAACGCAAATATTCTTGAGGAAAGTCAAACTACTTTATCTAATAGACTAGCTACAAAGTTAGTCTATTCTGGTCAAGCCGAGGGATATAATTTTTCTTTCAAGAATATGCAGATTGTAACTTTAAAAGGTGATCGGGTTTATAAAGTTACCTATACAGCCAAAATAGATGATTATGAGCATTTTCTCAAAACAGCAGAAAGTATGATTAAATCATTGAAAATTGATTAATTATCTGAATCAGGATTAATAAGACTTTAGCATTCAGAGTATTAGTTAATCTCATTGACTCTGAAACTGATTCAGCAATTGTAAAGTTTTTTGATACTCTATCTGATTACCTTGTTGCTGAAATAGGTTTACTGCCTTCTTCATGTCATCTATACTCCCCTTTTTATCTCCCAATAAATAACGAACAGATCCCCTTGCGCTGTAGAGTTCGGCAGAGTTAGGATTAAGTTTGAGAGCTTGGTTGAAATCAGCCATTGCCCCTTGTTTGTCTCCCAAGCCAATACGTACAGCACCCCTTCTGGCATAAGCAAGGACTAGGTTGGGATTAATCTTGAGAGCTTGGTTGAAATCGGTTATTGCAGTTTTTTTGTCTCCTAATTTATAACGTGCTGTACCTCTTCCAATGTAGGCTAAAGCATCATTTGGATTTACCTGGAGGGCTTGATTGAAAGCAGTCAATGCCTCTTGATGATCTTCCAATTCCAAGTATCTAAAACCATCTCCAGTGTAGGTTTTAGTTGGGTTGAGATTTTGTAAAGGTTGCTTATAATATTGAGATATTTTCGCCTGTAACTTGGGATCAAGGTCAGGATTAATTTTGAAGGCTTGCTTGAAATCTTCTATGGCTGCTTGTTTTTCTCCTAATTCATAACGGGCAATCCCTCGCAAAATGTAGGCAATAGAGTAAGCTTCCTCATTGTTAGGGTTAATCTTGATGGCTTGATTGAAATCCGCTATGGCTGCTTTTTTGTCTCCCAGATCATAACGGGCTGCACCGCGACCTATATAGGCTATGGCATCATCGGGATTAATCTTGAGGGCTTGATTAAAATCGGCAAATGCGCCTTGGAGGTCTCCTGTTTGCAAACGTATCCAACCTTGCCTGTTATATGCTTCTGTAGATTTGCGATTAAGCTCAGATTGTTGATAATGATCAACAATAGCAGCCTGTAATTTTGGATTGAGTCGAACAGCTTCATTATAGGCGACTATTGCCCCTTGATAGTCTCCTTTTTGATATTTATCCAAAGCCTGGATTAAGAAATCATCAGCTTTGGGTGCTGTGGACACTCTCTGAGGAGGTGGACTCACACCAAAATCTATCCCAGATTTAGCCGACCGTCGCAAAAAAGTATTAATAGGAATGCCCAAATTAAAACCTGATTTAATATACCTAACTGTAGGATTAATATTTGAGGTTTCTATCTTTGCTTTTGCTTCATCTCCCCTTCCATGAACTCCTATTAATTCACCTTTATCATTAAACACGGGTCCACCACTCATCCCTGGTAAGGTAATATTGCTATATACCAAAGCATAGCCATCTTTAAGTGGTCTAGAAGCATTCGCCGTAATTTTGCCATCAGTGAAATTATAAATTGAGCGAGAAATCGAATTAGCTTTAGCTATTGGAAATCCTGCTACATAAGCTATTCTCCCTTCTGGAGATTGATCAGAATCACCGATTTTAGCAACAGGGTAATTACTGCTGCTAGTAAATTGGAAAATAGCTAAATCTACTTCCGGTAAAAAAGATTTAACTGTGTTGTAGTTGAGTGGATAGCGTTTACCATCTGGAGTGACTATTTCAGCTTTATTCCCAGAGACAACATGAGCAGCAGTAAGAACGGTGTAAGTCTTGCCTGAACGCTTGATAATTACCCCTGAACCAGGAGTTATACTCTCAATTAAAACAGTGATTTGTTTTGCTCTTTTCGACACCTCGCTTGATGATAGTGCAAAAGCTGTTTGAGTTTGTACCAGGGCAATTGATACCCCTATCAGTGCTGCTGGAATTGTGTATTTATAATTCATTTATTTTGTCTCCTTTTTTAAAATCTGAGATAATAAATCGGGTGCAATATGAAACCCAGCTTCTTCGCGTAACTGGTTAATCACCAATGGCAGTGAAGAAATCTGTCCATTACGTGATGCACGTATAACTACACCTAATATTCCTGTAACTTGTAAACCGAAACTTTTAGCAATTCTTCTCCCATCTCGTTCATCTAAAATTATCCAATCTGCATCTAGCAACAATGCAAGTGCAATTGCTTCTGCTTCACCCCTGTCTAAATCTCGCTGTAATAGCTGTACCAAAGATGGATTATTAACCTCCCGCACTTGAAGCCATCCTGCAATTAGGGCTTCTCGCAGGTGATCAGAACCTGGTAGCATTTCTTCTACTCGCAATTCCTCTAATACAGCCTTTGGGATCAGTATCTCGCCAAATTGTTGGCGTAATAATTCTAGCTGATCTATAATTGCCAGATTCAATAATGGCGAAGTATTACTGACCACTGGCATAGTTTAAATCATCCTCCAATTCTGCCAATTCATAGTGTCTATTAATCCCACGTTCTCCTAATAATTTACCAAATTCATATTTTCCCATAGCAGCTAACTCTCTGGCCTTACCAAAAGATAATAGTTCTTGGCTATAGAGAGCTAATGCTAATTCAACCAATAATTCCTGTTCTATACGTTTTTCCGGTAGTCGAATTGCTGCAATTACAGAATCGGGAATAGACAGTTGCACACTCATAATTATTTACCCATCAATTAATTCAATTGCTGATATTTTAATTATCTATGAAAATGCGAATTAGATATCTGTAATTTTCCCATATTTTGTATTACCTGATCCATTGGTACAGCCCAACTCAAACGGATAATTTGCTGATGTAAATTTTCTTCTGCTTGCTCACCATCCATAAATAAAGAGGGAACATCCCATAAAGGATAAGCGTGCATACCATTCACACCGACAACTTCACCACTTTTATTCAATAAAGCTCCTCCACTCATTCCCTTTTCTAAACGGTTGGTATATCCCACTTGATAACCTTGTTCTAAAGCTTTTTCTAACACTAAAGAAACCTTACCACTATTAAAAACAAATTTAATTTGCTCCGTTTCTTCCTGCACAGGAAAACCAGCCACAAATACTTCATCATCCACCTTGGGAGCATTACCCAAAGCAGCTACAGAATAATCTTTTTTAATACTTGTAAATTGCAAGATTGCCAAATCATAATCTTGAAAATTCACATTGTTTGGTACACTCGCTTGATAGATTTTACCATCTGGTGTTTGAATACGATAAGGGGGGTCATCTGCTCTCAAAACATGGGCATTAGTTAATACTGTATAAACTGAATTTTGTCTATTTAGTAATATTCCTGAACCCAAAAATTCTGTTGATAATATCTTTACAGTAATATCAGCTGCTTTTTCTTGCAACTGTTCTATTGATAATTGAGTAGGCGGTTGTGTAATGCTAGTTTTTTCAGCAGAAATAGTGATATTTCCTGCCGAAGCTGACAGCAACATTGACACACCGCTAATACAGGCGACAAATTTTAATATGTGCCAGTTCATGTTCATTTAATCTGGTTCAACTGTAGCATTTTCAAGGAAAAGCTGGAAATCAACATTAAATCCAGTTTCGCTCAATATTCTTCCTGCGGCTAAACCCCGTTGGTCTAAGAGTCTGCTGAGAGTAACACTGGGATCAGATCCACGTTTGAGGGTAAATAATAAATTATTATCTGTACAAGGAGCATTCAGGCGAGTACCCGCACAAATAACAGGTTGATTTTTCAGGACTCCAGGATTAATATTTTTGAGCGTACCGTTGTCATAACTCCTTTGAAATCTCCGTGATACCTCTTCACAACGACGTTGAGCAGTCCAAGGTGGTGGAAAATAAGCGTTAGAAGTCCAGTGAATTATAGCTCTTTTTCTACCATCTTGAGTCCTGGCAAAGGTGACGGGTACACCTTTACTTTGACCACAATAAAAGGTTGCGCTTCCTGCATAGCTGGGTTGGTTGCTAACTGCGGTTGTGGCTAATACTGTCAAGGATGCTAGGGTGACAGTTCGCGTTACTCCTATCCACACTTGACTAAATAAGCTCTTTGTCATAAATTTAGGCAATTTTTCTGTGATTAACGTGATATTGTTATAATCACAATTATAACTGATACTTACAGAAATTTACAGGATAGGGTTTTGTCAAATTAGGTGCATAAACTTGATAAATAATCTAGGGGAAGTAAAACTCACAATTCCTCAATCAGCTTTTGCAGTTA
The DNA here is from genome assembly GCA_046080565.1 of Cuspidothrix sp. Lineage (GTDB taxonomy): Bacteria > Cyanobacteriota > Cyanobacteriia > Cyanobacteriales > Nostocaceae > Cuspidothrix. The sequence continues at coordinate 6,052 of JBJTUF010000039.1, forward strand.
TGATCTAAAACAGTGTGCAAATCTACCAACTGCAAAAAGACTTATGAGTTTAAATCGTCGTCATTTCTTGGTTTTACTGGGTGCTAGTGCGGGTGCTTTTCTTCTCGATAGTTGCGCTTCTGCGGAAAC
>JBJTUF010000040.1:0-5689 GCA_046080565.1 Cuspidothrix sp.
TCCCACATTTTCTAAAACTGTGGTCATTTGGGCGTTGTTTAGTCGCTGGAAAGGAACAAGTTGACAACGGCTGGTAATTGTAGACAGTAACCTTTGGGGTTGGGATGAAATGAGGATAATTGTGCCGGATATTGGCTCTTCCAAAGTTTTCAGCAGTGCATTAGCCGCAGTGGGTGGCATTCTTTCAGCATTTTCTACCACGACAATTTTGTAAGGTGCAATTAGAGGAGAGGTAGCCAGAAATTGGGTGATTTCTCGAATCTGCTCAATTCTAATTTGGGATGGAGATTTTCGCTGTACCCCAGAAGCTGCTATTTCACTTTCACTTAATAACTGTTTTTGGTGTAGGTATGTTGGTTCAACCCATAAAATATCAGGACAGTTAGCTAGGTTTTGGATGTTGAAAAATTCAGCGATAAAGCATTTAGCAGCTAAGGATTTTCCTACTCCCTCTGCTCCAGCAAACAAGTAAGCGGGGACAATTCGGTTGTTTGTAATTGCACCTTTGAGTAAAGATACAGCTAAATTTTGACCAATGATTTTTGATAACTGCCAGTTTTCTTGAATTGGCTGTGTAGATTCGGAATCTATACTTTGAGAAGGTTCAGAAACAGAAAGGTCTGTTGTGAGATGAAGTAGATCAAGTTGCTTCATTTTTTGAGTTTTGGAAATTATTGATTAGACATCTCCAGAAATTTAATTTCCTTCCAACAACCGGAGCTTTTTAGGTTAAATTTCCGAGGTGTCTATTGCATTTGCAAGAAGTAGTACCTACGAGCAAAGTTTGATAATTTGAGTTTGCAAAGCGAGTTTTTCATCTACACCAGATTTGAGCATTAGCTCTAGTTCCAACAGCATTTTCAAACTATTTTTCAGCTTGTTTACACAACAATTAGCAACCTCTTGGCGGATGTAATACAACCGTTTGGGATTTTTTACGTCTGCAAGTTGAGCTATTGTATTCTCATCTTGACACCCGGTGATGATCATCTGTTTGACTGTTAGCCAAGTGCGAAAGGTTGTAGTCAGGGTAGCGGTAATTTTTAAAGCTGGTTCGTTACAGTTAATTAAGCGTTCAACAAATTCTAATGCTTGAGCAATGTTACCCAAGCGAATGGCGTTGGCTAGTTGTAAACTATTAGCAGCACTTTCTGAGACTAATTCCTTCACCATATCCCCATTGACTGTTTTACCCAAAGCTTATGTTTTGAGCAGTTCATCAAAATCAAATGCCTAAAATTAATGCTCCTTTTATCGTCAAACTGCTGCTAGGGGTATTATTATCATTTGCCTTAAATTATTCTACTCCACCACAGAATTATTTAACAGAATCAACTACTGTATCTTTACCAACTCCACAACAGATAGAGGAAATAGCTAAATCTGTAACAGTGAGGATTTTATCAAATTCTGTTGCTGGTTCTGGAGTAATTATAGAACGTAAAGGGCAGATTTATACAGTTATAACTAATCGTCATGTTGTTGCCAATAATTCTGATAATCACTACAATATTTTAACTGTAGATGGAAAAATTCATCAGGGTAAATGGTTGTTTCCTAATAAGTTTCCCAATTTAGATTTAGCAGTGATAGAGTTTAAAAGTTCTCAATTTTATCAAGTTGCAGAATTTGGTAATTTTAATAAGTTATTGATAGGAGAAACTTTATATGCGGCAGGATTTCCTAATTGGCAATGGCTGAATAAAAAGGAAATAGAAAGTACCCAAGATTGGGGAAATAGAGCTTTTATTTTGACGGTAGGAAAGGTAGGAATGTTACCGAAAAAAAGTTTAAAAGATGGTTATCAATTGGGTTATACTAATGATATTTTTGCAGGGATGAGTGGAGGTGCTGTTTTTAATGAGTTTGGTAAGTTAGTAGGAATAAATGGACGGATGAAATATCCATTATCAGGAATTGAGAGTTTTAGGTTTACTGATGGTACTCTTCCTACACAGGAAACTTTTAAAGAAATGGAGGCTTTGAGTTGGGGAATTTCTGTTGATTGTCTGAAGTAGTTTGAGCGATTTATCAATAATAAGAATAACCAAAAGGAAAACAGTAGGTATTTGCTATATAATCTGCTAAAGGAATATTAAATAATTCAGTAATAAAGAAAATTATCAAACATAAGACCATAATTTTAGTAAGATTATCCTCGTCATTCTCAAATAGGGAAAATAATACACCAGTGTATAAAACAATATACTCGGTATAGAAAGTGTATAAAACAATATTCGCGGTATAGAACCCTATTATAATAAATTTATTGCTTCTAAATATAACATATTCTAATAAAAAAAGTATTACCATAATACAAATTATTTGGTTTTTTATGCCCATACCTTTTTTTAAAAGAGAATAATAAACAAGACAACAAAATAAATGAATTAATAACCGAATTACAATCCAAGTTTTATCCAAACTCCACCCAGAAGTACCCAAAAATAACTGAATTAATAACCGAGTTACAATCCAAATTTTACCCAAACTCCACCCAGAAGTACCTAACCAATCATTGCAAGTTTCAACTCGCTTTTTTCTTTCCTCTGTTGTCAAACTTTCGTATGGATCTTTCTTGGCATTTACTGGACTATCTAAAAATAATTTAATAGGGATTCCTAAATTTAATCCTACCTTACTGCCATCTTGCTCATCACCTTGTCCATGAATCCCTACAATTTTACCTTCTTCATTTAATACTGCTCCCCCACTCATTCCCCGACGAGTGGCATTATTATAAATTAAAGAATAACCATTTTGTGGTTCTTGTATTCCCACAATATTACCAGGAGTAACTAACAAAGTTCTTTGGGGAATTGCTACACTAGGTTCAGGAGAACCAGCAATATACACTGTTTTTCCAGGTGTTAAAGCTACTGAATTACCAAACTCTGCTAATTTATAATTTTTATTACTATTAAATTGAACTACCGCCAAATCTATTCCAGAAACAGGAATAATATTAGGATTAATTCTTTGTCTGATTTTATCAGGAGTAATTACAAAACAACCATTAGGTTGACTGACAACGTGCTTGGCTGTTAGAATGGAATAAGCATTACCTTTGCGCTCATAAATTACCCCTGAACCTGATGTACAACCATCAATTAAAACTACAGTATCTTTAGCTATTTGACTTACCTGATCATAAGAAAGTGCATGGGCAATTACGGGTAGTAGTGCCAATAAAATGGAGAAAATGAGAATAGTAAAAAAACGACGCATTAGCTACCCTAACCCAGTTGAAAAATACTAAATATTGAAAACAAATAGAACGCTACGTATTCTATCTGATTTACCAACGACTTCTAACCGTCTTTGTTGTACCAAAAGAGCGATTTACTAAAGGTTCTAAGGCAATATATTGAGGAACTGAGCCACTTTCTGTTATTGTGCTATCAGATGCCAAACCTTGAGAAAAATTAGTGATTCTTGCTAATACAGCACTGGGGTTATTAGCATTTTCTTGATTCAAGGTAAACAGCATATTGTTACGGTTACAACTTTTCTGGACTAAACTAACCACACAAACCACTGTCTGAGAATCTAGCTTACCTGTAGTCAGATTTAATTCTCCTAATCTACCTCCATTATCAGCCACCACTTTAGTCAATTTATTAGAAACATGGTTACAGCGTTTTTGCGGAGTCCACTGATCACCAAATTCCGTAGTATTCCATGAAACCAAGGGAGAATTAGAAACTGCATTACCTCTTTTAGCAACAGTTACCCAACTACCAGCGTTTTGTACACATTCAAAAACCGTTGGTTCTGTAGAACTAACAGCAGCACTGGCATCCTGGACAGAATTGCTTGTTTGTTGAGAACATCCAATTGTAGTTAGAATGAGAAAAATTGTACCTAATACTTTAGATGTTAGTTTGTCATTTTTGATATACATAAGAAAATTTGGTATGATTAGTGAATAGTTTTTTGTAATTAAGCGTGCTTTCAACAGTAGTCAAATTACTGCTTTTTTTATGCAGTTATGCGACAATTATACCAAAAATTATCTTTATTGAGCATTAGTTTATTGATAGCAATGATTATGGCAACTATTCTGGGTGGACATTACGAAATTATTAAAGCTCTTGGTCAAGGTACATTTGGTGAAACTTACTTAGCTAAGGATACCCATTTACCTGATGAACCTTTCAGAGTCGTAAAAAGACTTAAAATATTTGCAAATCCCTCTGCTTTTGATACTGTAAAACGCTTATTTGATACTGAAGCGGAAACTCTGTATAAATTAGGCAGTCATGATCAGATTCCACAGCTTTTTGCTCACTTTGAGGAAAATCAAGAATTTTATCTTGTACAAGAACTTGTGGATGGACATGATTTAACTGAGGAAATTCAACCAGGTAGGAAATTTACAGAAACAGAAGTAATAGAAATATTACGAGAGATTTTAGAGATTTTGGTATATGTTCATCAAGAAGGGGTAATTCATCGAGATATTAAACCCTCGAATTTGATGCGAAGAAAGTCCGATGGTAAAATTGTCATGATTGATTTTGGAGCAGTAAAACAAGTTACTACAAGCCTAAATCAAGGACAAAAAACTATAAGCATAGGTACAGAAGGTTATATGCCTGTTGAGCAAGATTTAGGAAATCCTAAATTATGTAGTGATATTTATGCTGTAGGTATGATAGGTATTCAAGCATTAACAGGGATTTATCCACATCTGTTAGGTAAAGATAAAAATGGAGAAGTGCTTTGGCAAAATCATGTAAATACAAGTCCTGAATTAGCTAAAATTTTGAATAAAATGATTCGCTATGATTTTAATAAGAGATATCAAACTCCTAGTGAAGTATTACAAGCACTTGATATTTTTGCAAGTCAGGTAAATACTTATTCTTCTACTTATAAAGTAACTCATGTACAGCCTAAATTTAAGTTTTGGATGATTCCGGCAATAATAGCATTAATCACAATTATTAGTTTTTTCGTTGGTTTTGCTATTTTTTCAACTCCAAAAACACAACAACCTGCTAAAAATTCTCCTTCACGAAATATTCAATGGTAATAAATAATTAAAAGACAGATTTTTCCTAAAAAAAAGTTGTGTGATCGCCCCATTCCCATAGACGATCGCCCTCATCATTAGTATAATCCCCTACTCAAAACAGACTCAACTGCTTTCCCACACCACCTTGAGGCTCAACAACCGAAAGTAACTCATCTCGTTTTTTAGCCATCAACTCCAAATAATACCCACTGGAATAGGCTTTAGAATTAGTCAACCCCGTAATTCCTTGATAAAAGTTTCTCCTGCGGAAACGCAACCTGGCAATTCTGGACACCAAACAGACCAGTCTCCCGTTTCAGAATCAGCTTCCAGCACAACACACCATTTCATTATGCTTTCTCCTTTGCAGTAGTTATTGATTTAATTTTAGGATAGCGATCGCTTGTTTAGGAGAGAGGGAAAGAGCTTTCATCTTTTTGTCTGAAATGGCTTACGCCACGCTGCGCTATCAGGATGTCCAGGATTTAAGGATTTACAGGATTTAATTACGATTATGTGCATCTTTATACAGAATTGGTATAAGCTGAGAAACATTTAATTTGCATAATTAAAACAGGCAGGATGCCTGTTCCACAAGAGTTTTAGTTGTGAGCAATATACAATCTAAATGTCCAACAGCTTATTCATCTTGTTCATCCTTTCATCCTG
>JBJTUF010000041.1:0-20128 GCA_046080565.1 Cuspidothrix sp.
TCTAACACTTTCTGGTATATTTCACTTATCATTTTACTCTGTTAGTTCATATTTACTATTTATTACTTATCTTTTTTTGCTCCCACATTCTGTATCTCTTACTACATAAGCTTTTTCTCCTTCTTGTCCCCCTGTCAGTTAATTTCCATTGTCACTCGTGGTATCAGCAGCTATCCCAATCTTCTTAACTTAATCATTCCTCGGTTTGGTAACAGTACACCAGAAGTACAAGTACAGTCTCTAGACAAAAATTATCTTTTAGATCAATTATCTTTACAACCAAGTAAGTCTGTATTTACCTTTCCTTTAAAACCAGATATTTTAAATAAAGCAGCAGTTTCTCCCAACAGTTTACGCGCCTTAGCTGAAGTCAACCTCGATTCCCAAACTATCTATCTACCTGTTACTATTAGCAAAGCATCAGGAAAGTATGAATTTGTTTTTTATACTGCCCGTCGTGCTAAATTTCCTACCTTTGAAATTATCCGCAATGGCAAAGTTGTTGATAAAAACCCCCGCAATAATGCCCAAAGTGGTGAAGTAGTCTTTAATTGGAATGGCAGTAAAGCACCTGCTGGTCGCTATGAACTTCATATTATTGCAGAACAAGAACGCATTGGCAGACCACCAGAGAAATTTGAACGTCGTTTTTACTTTGAACATAATCCCAACTGGCTAAAATAAATCATGGCAAAAAGGAGAAGCTTTATTTGGCTAAAGCAAAAAACTAGGAACTTAACTAATTTACGAGTGAAATTATTATCTATAATAGATAATAATATTCGCCCCAAATATGATCATCTTGTAAAATATTTAATTCGCAAAAAAGTAGTATTTTTTGTTCTGTTTTTACTGCTGACTTTTGGCATTATCAGTTTTATTGCTGTGCTTCCTGCGACTCATATATTTGAAGGTGATCTCCTCGTCGAAGAAATGAGTTTTATTTATAATGGACGACAACCAAAACTTTTTCTGACATCCATTCGTAATATCAGCAATTTAGAAATAGAAGGTATTCAAAATCTCACATTGACAGGTAAATTTAAAAGTACATCTACACATCAACTTAATCAATTAAAGCAACTGAAACTTGCACTAATTGATAATAAAAGTAAATTGATTATTTCTCCATTAAAATCTGAAAGTCAGCTAGATATCAATGAATTCAGATTACAACCTAATACAAAAGTCAATATCATGAAATACGATGATTATAATAAAAGATTTAATTTCACTTTAGAGAATAAAACAAATATATTGCCAACTTATTTAGGTGATGCGGAATTAAAGATAATTATAGAAAAATATAAATTATCTGATCAGAATTTATCCAAAAATATAAATTCAGAAATACCCTTAGAATTTATTTTCACTCCTGATAATAAAGAATTAAAATTCTCCCTCCTTAACAACAGTATTTATCTAACTATCTCTAATGATACTCCAGACGATTTTGAAGACTGGTTTCGCGGTAGAATAGAATCTAAAGAAGTCCAGTTTCAGCGTTTAGATAGAAGCGGATATATCGAAGATGATTTAGCAATTTCGACTATTTCTGAAGGTAAAATTCGGATGATAGATCAGGAAAGAGATATTAAAGAACATCAGTTTTTAATGGGAGAGAATCCAGATATTCCCATCAATATAGAACTTATTCGCAATATCAATATTGTTCCCAAAAAAGGCTTAGAAGTTCGCTTTACTGGTAGAACCAAACAAATTCAAATTGGTCTAGATAAAAACTTTCCAGTTTCTCGTATTCAAGGTAGTTGGTTAGATAGCATTCTACCTCGTGATGCAATCATTGCTATCTTTGCTTTTGGTGCTGGAACTATTACTGCTATCTTATCCTTTGTCTTGGAGAATGCTTCACAGTCAGATAAAACAAATTGAATTTGTACTAGAAAAATCTTTACCAAACTTTACAAATAAACTTGACTTAAATCAAGGATTTCCTCAAGGGAAATGAATACGCTGGAAGCATAAAAAGTTGAGGAACGAATTATGTTCTGTAACCAGTGTGAACAAACTACCCGTGGAGATGTATGTCATCAGTGGGGTGCTTGTGGTAAAAGTCCTGAAGTTGCTGCTTTACAAGATTTGTTGATACATTGCTTGCGGGGACTTTCCCAGGTTGCACTACAAGCAAAATCTTTAGGTATTACTACTTATCACACAGATGAGTTTACCTGTGATCTGCTATTTTCCACATTAACCAATGTCAATTTTACCAATTCTGATTTTATGGCTTTTGTGAATCGTGCGATCGCAATGCGCGAAAGTCTCAAGTTAGAAATTCAAGCGTTAGGTAATAAATTTGTAGAATCATCAATTAATAAATTCCAACCTGCTATTAATTTACAAGCACAAATTCAACAACATAAAGATTTAGAATTTGATTCTATCAGTCATCTAGGTAAAAATGTAGATATTTTCTCTCCCAAGTTCACCACTTATGCTTTCCATGCCTTAGAATTAAATCAGCATAATGAATGTTTATATACATTTTCCCATGAGTTTTTAGGTCATTTAGATAACCAAGATAAAACCTTTGCAAATCATACCTCTATACAACTAAATCTAGTGCCTACAATAGGTAAATCTATTCTTGTTTCAAAACATAACTCATTGGTTACTGCTTTTCGTAATTCTCAAAAGCCCGTGACGAGGATTGAACTCGTGACCTCACCCTTACCAAGGGTGTGCTCTACCACTGAGCCACACGGGCAAAATTTTTGTTTTAGATTAAGAGTTATAATTCTTAAAGTCGAAAGACCTAAAGGTTATAACTCCTAACTTGAAGGTGGGCCGAGCTGGATTTGAACCAGCGTAGGCGTAAACCAACGGATTTACAGTCCGTCTCCATTAACCACTCGGACATCGACCCGTCTTGTCCCACGATTAATAATATTAGCAGTAGTTTTTAAGTTTGGCAAGGGGTTAGAGAAAATATTTTTTACAAATCCTGAAACATTTGATTAATATAGGGTTTCAGGCGTTTCTTATCAACAAATCGTGCGGAACAAAATCACCGAGATTAAATCAGGACTTATAGAACTGGCACAAGCGATCGCTATATTAATATTTACTCACCTTAGTTAAGTGCTATAATCCTACACATTAAGTATCTAAAGCTTACGCATTGATCAAAAATATCATCTATGTATTCTAGACAATAGTATTGTTATCAACTTTGTAATTAATTTATTGCGTCTGGTTAAAGCGTGTAAGTCGAATGAGGAATAGTAGCTCTCATGCGCCCAGTTGAAGTCTAATTAATTGCCCAATATCTATGACTACATAATCAATATTTATCAATAGACTATTTCTTATTCTCTCAATGGGTAATATCTGATATTAAATCTGGGCAACCACTTACGATATAAGTTTTTGGGTAATAATTATTTTTTCCCAATTGCCAATTACCCATTACCAAGCCCAACAGATACGATAAGTATTCCACCGGATATGATATGACTATATTTTTGTGATTTAAACCATATTATATTACCAATTATGTATGAAGATCCACACAAAAATACCCTCCTGTAGTTCCCCTTGTAAGGTAACGTCAGGGGCATAATATATATGCACCTTCACATAAAATTTGTATAAGTCCTATTATCCCTGAAAAAGATGCAAACTGATTTAAACTATCCCACCATAGGTAACAAACGACAAGATAGCTATCTTAAATTTCAACTCAATCAACAAACTGGTGCTGTTTTATCCATTACTCATACTCAAGAAGCAATTGTAGTACCTGTGACATCGGTTACAGCGATTCCAAATATGCCCCCTTGTATATTAGGATTAATGAATTGGCGTAGTCATATCATCTGGGTGATTGATTTACCAAAGATGTTTAATTTAGAATCTCTAGATTATCGAGTGCGTCAGTATAATATCATTGTTATTCAAATAGAATCAATGATTTTAGGTTTAGTTGTCCAAGAAATTCAAGGAACAACTAAGTTTACTATTGATGATATTCGTTCTCCCATAGGACAAGTCGCATCTAGTTTAGTACCTTATTTATGTGGTTGTATAGTAGAACAAGAAGAAATATTATTAGTATTAGACGCAGTACAGATTCTGCAATCAGATATTCCTTCGTATTAGCTCATAATTGATACTCAGAGAATTTGTGTTAAATGTGTTTATTTTATTTCGATGCAGGGTGAATAATGTATGTTGAATAAAACTAATATCAAACAAAATAAAGATTCTCAAAATCAACCAGATTTAATTACTTCTACAAAACTTATTGATGATGTAGCAGAAAAACCTACTCCAGAGAATAGTAAAAATCTCGCCTTGAAATATATTAAAAAATTTAGATTAAGTACCAGATCTATAATTTTGTCTATAGCTATTGGCACTTTACCAGTATTAGGAATTGGTGCAATAGCCTATATTTTTGGTAGTAAGTTAATTACTAAACAAATTATTACATCTCAAGAAACTAAAGCTATTAGCATTAGTGATACAGTTAATACTTTAATTCAGCAACGCTATGGAGATATTCAAGTATTATCTAAGTTATCGTGGTTTAATGAAAATAATGTAAGAAAAAAAACAGCATCACTAGAAGAAAATTTAGTAAATGAATTTAATACAGACTCAAAAAAGTCATTAAATCGTTTAATAAAAACAAACACAATTTATGATAGTGTCGCTGCCTTTGATTTAAATGGACAAGTCATTATTCAATCAGATGGAGAAGCTTTAACCCCAGAAAACGAACAGCTTTACTTTCAAGAAGTAATTGAAAAAAATACTCCCATTATTAGTCAACCTGTAGTTATAAAAAATATAGGTGCAGTTATCTATATTGCAGCACCTATCAAAGATAATGATAATACTATCGGTATAGTTAGAACTCGTATACCTTTAAAAGCCTTAGAAAAATTAGTACAAGGGTACACAAATAATACATCTCAATATTATTTTTTAGATGAAACAGGAAAAATTATTATCAGTTCCCAGGCAAATGTATTTGGTAAAGAGTCCACAGAAATATATCCAGCTTTAGCTAATGTTTTAAAAGCTAAAAATATTGATACCTTTACAGCAACTACTAAAACTGATCAAAAACAAGAACTAATTAGTTATGTACCATTTCGTAAATTAACAGATTTACCACAGACAAATTGGCAATTAATTCTGGCTAAAGATACAACCATTGCCTTTAAACGTCAAAGAGAATTTTTGACATTAATTGCTAGTACAACTCCACTAATTGCATTATTAATGACTTTAATAGTAGCTGGCTTAAGCCGACGTATCAAGAGTAAATATCATACATCTATAGCTAATTTGAAGAATACCCAAGAGGAAATACATCTAAATCCAAATAATGTAGGAGAATACCCAGTCAAAGAAATTCAATGGTTAGAATTAATTCTCACTATTACTAAAAAAATGCGTCTGAATGTTCAGCCCGAATACATCTATCAAACAGCAGTCACGGAACTTATTCCAACTGTTAAAGCAGACAGAGTAATTATTTATAAGCTACATAATAAAGCAGGAAAATTTGTAGCCGAATCAATAAGTGGTAATTGGGAAAAAATGCTGGGTGTATATAACAATGATCCTCATTGGCAAGAGTTAGCGGCAAATCCTCAATTACAAATTATATCCAATTTAGAAAAAGAAAAAGCTAATAATTTAAACCAGAGTTATACTGAATGGCTGCAAAAATTATCTGTACAAACCAGTAGCACAGTACCAATTTTTATTCATGGAGAAATTCAAGGATTTCTGATTGTTCATCATTGTCATGATAGCCATGATTGGCAACCAGAAGAAATTAGTTTCTTGACACAGATAGCAATGCAAATAGGCTATGCTCTCGAACAATCCTATCTAGTGAATCAGATCAAACGATTAAAAGCAAATAAGCAAGTTAATACTAATCAAGATAGTTTAGAAATACAAAATTTTCAGAATAGTGTTCAGCCGATTGTTAACCAAATTGAACAATCTGTGAATGAAGTTAATATGTCCTTCCAAAAAATCACAGCACCTGCCGTAATAGAACCACAACGACTTAATCGCAGTTTAGAAACTATTAACAATATGACAGTTGCCATTCAATCTATAGCAGATATGGCGCAGCAAGCTGTAAGAATTACTAATGAAAATAATCATAGAGCTAATGAGACTGGAGCAGCAATAGATTTAACATTGCAAAATGCTTTATTAATCGAGGGAATAGTTGAGGAAACAACTAAGAAAATCAGACGATTAGGGGAATCTTCTCAACAAATTGCTCATGTAGTTTCGATAATTAATAACATTGCAATGCAAACGAATTTACTAGCAATTAATGCCGGAATTGAAGCTGCTAAAGCAGGAGAAGAAGGTCAAGGTTTTGCTGTAGTTGCTGAAGAAGTAGGAGAATTAGCAGGTAGAAGTGCTACAGCAATTCAAGAAATTGAAGAAATAATTGCCAAAATTCAGCAAGACACTAGGGAGATATTACAAACAATGACTATAGGAAATAATCAAGTTATTGAAAGTAGCCAGATAATTGAAAATGCCAAACATAATTTACAGCAAATTGTGGACATATCACAACAAATAGATAGTTTAGTTAACTCTATTTTAAGTTCTACTACATCAGAAGTGCAAACATCACAAATTGTGAGCCAAACTCTTCAAGAAATTAATACTATCTCGACCCGCAGTAGTGATAATTATCGTCAAGTTTATCAATGTTTAGAAAAAGCAGTAGATATTTCACAGGAATTAAAGGAAACTTTAGAAACTTTTTCGGTTAATTAAGCTTCTAATTAATTTGGAAAACTAATAAATAAGGACTAATAAATAATGAGTAAAGATAAAGAGTTGGAAATCCAGATGCAATTTCTGGAAGAAGCGACTGATTACCTTAATACTTTAGAGGGAATTTTACTAGAAATTGATAATAGTAAACGGATTGAATTAGAAAATATTAATGCAGCTATGCGAGCCGCCCATTCAATTAAAGGTGGCGCAGCGATGATGGGATTTCGTGTATTAAGTGATTTTGCCCATCGTTTGGAAGATGCTTTTAAAGTTCTCAAGACTCAGAAAAATTCTCTAGAATTTGATACTCATTTACAAAGTTTATTACTATCTGCTATAGATTCGCTCAGACAAATTGTGGGACTACTTGCTAAAGGTAATAATTTAGATCATAGTTGGTTGGAAAAAGTTTGTTATCCAGTTTTTGATCAACTTTATGACCGTCTTGGTGAACCTACACCAGAAAATATTACAACTTTATTATCATCGGAAGATGGTCAAGAATTTATCCCTTTATTGTTTGAAACGGAAGTTGAAGAATATTTAAAACGTCTAGAAGCAAGATTAAAAAATAGTAATAAATCAGGGTTTAGAGCGGATTTAGCTATGATGGCGAATGAGTTAGCTGGGTTAGGTGAAATGCTTCAGTTAACAGCTTTTACCCAACTGTGTGAATCAGTCAGTCGTTCTTTAGATACCCATCCTGATTACTGTTTAGAAATTGCTGATTTGGCATTACAAGCATGGAGGCGATCGCAAATCTTAGTATTAAGTAATCAATGGGGTAATTTACCTACAGAAATTGATCTAAGTCAAATTATTGATGATCACGCCTCTGTACAGATAAGTACGTTAGCAAATCAAGATGATCATGTATTAAATAAACCAGTTATTTCAGATTTTGAATTATTAGAAAATGTAGAATTATCTCCAGAAGTTAATGCTGTTGATTTTGCTAGTTATGCAGAAAATATACCCATAGATAGTAAATATTCCGAACGCAAAAACGATATTAATCCACTGCATAAAGAAAGAGAAAATCAAGAAAATACAGTGAGAGTTCCTAGTAAACATCTGGAAAGAATTGATGATTTATTTGGGGAAGTAATTATTCAACGTAATGGTTTAAATGTCCAAGTAGAAAGACTACGTAAATTAGTCCGTAGTCTTAGTCAAAGAGTCCAAACTCTTGATGAAGAGAATCAAGAAATGCGGATAGCTTATACAAAACTGATCAATAATAATCATCTCCATCAAGAGACCGAAAATAATATTTTAGAATCAGATGGCCAGCAAAAATTAAATTTAGTATCTCAGAATGTCATGGAAACTCTTGTCCAATTGGCAGAAGTTACCAGCGATATTCAATTAAGTGTTGATGATACAGATCAAATAGCCCGGAAATTAAATAAAACTTCCAAACAATTACAACGACAATTAACCCAAATTAGGATGCGTCCTTTTTCCGATTTAGTGGAACGTTTTCCTAGGGCAATTAGAGACTTAAATGTGGAGTATGGCAAAAATGTACAATTAAAAATTGAAGGTGGAAATACTTTAATTGAACGCAGTATTTTAGAAGCTTTCAATGAGCCATTAATGCACTTATTACGCAATGCTTTTGATCATGGAATTGAAGATCCGGCAACCCGTAAAGCCCAAGGAAAACCCGAACAAGGTTTAATTGAAATTAAAGCCGCTTATCATAGTAATCGCACAATTATTACTATCCGTGATGATGGTCGAGGTATTGCGTTAGAAAAAATTCGTGATCGGGCTGTAAAAATGGGTTTGGATCACGCTTTATTAGAAACTGCCAGCGATGAAGAACTGCTATCATTAATTTTTGAACCCGGTTTTAGTACCTCGGAACAGGTAACAGCTTTATCTGGACGGGGAGTGGGTATGGATGTAGTGCGAAATAACCTGAAAATAGCACGGGGAGATGTGAATGTTGATACACAAGCTGGGGTGGGAACAACATTTACATTATCAGTGCCATTTACCTTATCCGTAGCGCGAGTTTTATTAGTTGAAAGTGATGGTTGTGGCAATCGCAATTATCGTTTACTCTTAGCATTTTCTACAGATGTGATTGAGGAAATTTTCTTATTAGAAAATGAGCAAATTTTATCCCAAGATGGTAAGGAATTTATTCATTGGCAAAACACTCAATTACCATTATTACGCCTCAATAGTTACTTTGAATTTAATTGTTCTCATTACAATAACTGGGAATTGGAAACACTCCCCATTATTAATGCCACCAGCGTATTAATTGTTAAACACGATCATCAAAAAATTGCCGTTCAAGTACAACGCTGTTGGGGTGAACAGGAAGTAGCAATTCGTCAAGTAGAAGGTAATATTTCCCTACCTAGCGGTTTTAATAACTGTACTATTTTGGGCGATGGTCGAGTAGTTCCCCTAGTAAATACAAATGATTTAGTATTATGGGTAACAACTGGTCAACGTCCTCATGTTAGCAATAAATTACCAACCACAAGATTACAAACTGCCTTTCTACAACCGCCAAAAGTACGCAATATCAGCCAACCTACCCGGCAAAAAGGGATTATTTTGATCATTGATGATTCCATTAATGTGCGACGTTATTTAGCTTTAACTCTAGAAAAAGGTGGCTATCAAGTAGAACAAGCTAAAGATGGTCAGGAGGCTTTAGACAAATTAGAAAGTGGGTTACAAATTCAAGCAGTAATCTGTGATATTGAAATGCCACGAATTGATGGTTATAGCTTCTTAGAACGCATTAATAATAATCCAGAATTAAAACATATTCCTGTGGCAATGTTAACCTCTCGTAGTAGTAGCAAACATCGTCAACTAGCCATGCAACTAGGGGCAAAAGCCTATTTTTCTAAACCTTATAATGAACAAGAATTATTGAAAACATTGGAGGAAATTATTTTCCATGTTGCGGAAACAGTACCATCAAGTTAGGGAATTAGTTTAAAGGTATTTCTCTGTTAATTTGGTGAATATTGGGCGGAAGTTTTTGAAGACTAAGCTTTATTTTTAGATGATATATTTACCCAGAGATAAAGTTTGAATAAAAATACGAGATTCTGGGACATTCTGAAAAATTCTGCCTATACTTTCTGAGTTGATAAAATCTAACGCGTTTTTCTTCAACTCTTCTTCTCTTAAAGTTTGCAGTTCAGTAGTACCATAAAGTAATTGTTTCAATTCTCTTGGTTTTTTACCATAAGCTGATTTAAGGAATTTTTGAGACTCTATTTTAGCAGCAGCTATTAATATTTCGGTAGAAGGAAAAACAACAAATGGAATTACTACAGGTAGATATTCGTGGGTATAACCCTCTCTTGCTTTCGCTCTATAAAATTCTTCGATACTACCCATTAAGATTTTAGAAATACTAAATCTCCAATCTTGAAAATAGTCATCAGGATTGGAAAATGTATGTTCACTATCAGCAGTCAGTAAAATAATGTCTCGATTCAAAATTGTTCCAAGTTCACTTTCAAAATCTGAAAAAGCTCCATAAAGGGTGTTCGTAGCTGATTTTTTTAAATCTAAAGCTGGTTTACCAGTTAAATAACAACCGTCTGTAATTTTGTTAGCTTCTCGACAATATTTTTGAACAGCATCATGAATATTTTGTCTGCTTAATTCAATATAGTTAAGAGTGACATTATTTTTATCTTCATCTGATAAAATACACTCAGAGATTTTTCTAAAAATTGCTATATCAGTCGCTCCATCTCCAATAATGCCTATATTTCTTTCTAGCATCACATTTTCCCTGATTACCCAATTGTTCCTGAATACCAAAGTTCTGCTAACTGATATTTTGGTATCTCTACTCTCTTTTTACCTGTAGTTTCATCCTCTATAATTTCACCTTCCACAGTACCTATACCTACCAGTGTTTCTAGAGATGTATTGAGATTTCTGACATCACTCTTTCTATTACGTTTTTCTAACCGCACTGTATAAACATGATCTAAATGATTATGAAACTCACGCAAAACAGAGGGACTATGGGAAGTAATGATAAATTGAGATGTTAACTGTTCTGAATTGGGAGATGTCATTTGCCAAATCCAACGCATTAATTCTTGAATATTTCCAGGATTGACACCATTTTCAATTTCTTCTAAAAGTATCAAACTTGGTGGGATATCCAGAGATGCAAGCAGACTAATACCCGCTGCTTTCATGAATCCATCAGACATTTGCTCTGGTGTAAATTCTTCAATAATTCCTTTTCTTCCTAAATCGAAATTCCATAAAACTTTTGAAGTTTTATCATTATAGTTAACACCTTGAAAACTGTTTTCAAATCTCCTCATTAAAGCCGTAAATTTTGTAAATATTCTTTCTTCATTTTGTTTTATATATTTAATAACTGATTGCAGTCCATAACCTGTATTACCTAATTTAGCGGGAATTTGAATAAAATCACTATTTTCTATATCATTATGATAATTATCAAAATCGAGAATTTGATTATCTTTAACTAAACCTTTCAAAAACGTCGGCTGAAAGTGATAACTATATATTTTAGCAAAGTCTAGAAAAAATTTCCTACATAAACTTTTTTCGGCTAATTGTAAATCTGTACTATTTTCAATATTTTGGCTTAAAGAAATTAAATCAGTTGGCTGATTATATCCACTTTCAATTATCTTTGCATCATTATTATCCAGTTTAATTGTTATTTTCTCTTTGCAACCAGTAAATTTTAGGAAACGTTTGTCTTCATACAATTCTATTTCATAAATAACACTACCTTGTGCATTATTCCAAGCTATCTTAAATCCTATTGGTTCGCCATCAGCGAGTTTATAACGATAAGCATATAAGTCTTCTTCGAGATTTACTGTTTTTTTGGAGTTTATGGGAAGACTCCTTCTAACAAGATTAGAAAAGTATTGTATACCTTCTAAAATATTAGATTTGCCTGAATTATTGTTACCAATTAATAAGGTGACTGGATGAAGTTCTACAGTTGTCAGCTTATGGGTTTTAAAGTTTTTAAGTGTAACTTTTGTAAACATAATTGTTTTCTGGCAATAGCTTAAATTTTAATTACATTATTACTGTTGATAGCAATTTTAGAATTAACCTGCTAAAAATTAAATTTAACTAAAATTACCGTAGCGATGCCTACTAGCAAGGCATCGCGGATTTTAGATTTGTGATTCATCCGTAATCTAAAATCTAAAATCCCATCAGCATTTTAACGGTTTACTGCTGCTGCTTCTCGTGCTGCTGCCGCTTGATCTGGGTGAATACCCAAGCGTGTTAGGTTAATGCGACCCTTGTTGTCAATTTCTCGCACTTTGACAATGACCTCATCACCAACAGCTACTTCATCTTCAACTTTACCAACGCGGTAGTCAGCCAGTTGAGAAATGTGAATCATGCCTTCTTTACCAGGCAAAAATTCCACAAAAGCACCAATCGGTATAATCCGAGTTACACGACCGATATAAACATCCCCTTCATGTAGCTTCCGAGTCATGCCTTGGACAATATTCCGCGCCCGTTTTGCCCGATTTTCATCCACTGCGGAAATGGTGACAGTACCATCATCTTGGATGTCAATTTTTGCCCCAGTTTCTTCCGTGATGCCCTTAATGGTTTTACCACCAGGTCCAATGACTAGACCAATCATGTCAGGATCAATCTTAATAGTTAACAGGCGTGGGGCATAGGGTGAAGTTTCTGGTCTGTGGGTGTCAATGGTTTCCAGCATTTTCTCCAGAATGTGTAACCGGGCAGATTTGGCTCGGTTGACAGCTTCGGCAATTACCTCTAAAGATAAACCAGATATTTTCATATCCATTTGCAAAGCTGTAATGCCACTATCTGTGCCGGCAACTTTAAAGTCCATATCACCCAGGAAGTCTTCAATACCCTGAATATCAGTAAGGACTCGTACTTCGTCCCCTTCCTTAATTAAGCCCATAGCCGCACCACTCACAGGTTTAGTAATTGGTACACCCGCATCCATCAGGGAGAGGGTAGAACCACAAACTGAACCCATAGATGTAGAACCGTTGGAAGACAGCACTTCCGAAACGACCCGAATTACGTAGGGGAATTGGTCTTTAGGTGGTAAGACAGGTAACAATGCTCTTTCCGCTAATGCACCATGGCCAATTTCTCGTCTTCCAGGGGCGCGTAATGGTTTGGTTTCGCCAACGGAGAAGGGGGGGAAGTTATAGTGATGTAGATAACGCTTGGCTTGATCTAATTGCAAGTCATCGTTAAGATTTTGAGCATCACCAGGAGTACCGAGAGTACACATTGATAGTACCTGGGTCAGTCCCCGGTTGAATAAACCACTGCCGTGGACTCGTTTGGGGATTAAACCCACGCGGCAAGACACAGGGCGGACTTCATCAAGTTTGCGACCATCAACGCGGACGTTATCTTCGATAATTTGACGGCGCATGAAGTATTTAGTAATGCTTTTGAAAGTATTACCTAAAGCTTTAGAATCTGCTGTGGCCGCAACACGAATGGGATCTTCCTCTGATAAAGCTGCAATTTCCGCAGTAATACCATCTTTAACTGCATCTAAAGCAATGTCCCGATCAGTTTTTGTTAGCTCAAATTGCGCCAAGATTTTCTTGATCTCATCACTAGCGCGATCGCGGATATAGTTTTCTAAAGTCTGATCTACTTCTGGAGGTACTTCTTCCACAGGTTTAAGACCTAATTCTTCCACCAAATCTAGTTGTGCTTGAATTAAATCCCGTACCGCTTCATAACCAAAATCAATCGCCTCAATAATATCCCGTTCTGGCAACTGATTCGCACCAGCTTCCACCATAATCACGCCATCTGGTGAACCAGCAACAATTAAATCCAAATCCCCCGCCTCAATTTCCGCGTAGGTAGGATTAATAATAAAATCATCACCCACTAAGCCCACCCGCACTGCGGCCATGGGTCCATTAAAGGGAATTTGGGCAATGAGGGTAGCAATTGAAGCACCTGTCACAGCTAAAACATCCGGTGGAACTTGCTCATCCATGGACATCGTTAATGCCACTATTTGCAAATCATCCCGCAACCATGACGGAAATAAAGGACGCAGAGGACGATCAATCAGACGACTGGTAAGAATTGCCTTTTCCGGTGGACGACCTTCCCGGCGCATAATTCCTCCAGGAATTCTACCCGCCGCATACAGTCTTTCTTCATAATCTACGGTCAGTGGCAAAAAATCAACGCCTTCTCTGGCGGCTGATCTTGTAGCTGTCACTAAAACAGTTGTATCCCCTGATTGTATCAGCACCGACCCACCAGCTTGGGGGGCTAGTAGGCCAACCGTCAGTCGAATATCCCGTCCATCAAAGGATATTGACTTTTCAAATTCTGCCATTCAGTTTTTTTTCCTTCTCTTACGCTATTCTCACTCTGTGGCAATCCTAACATTTATGAACTCTAGACGGCTTCTGTAACAAACAAACATAAAACAAAATTATTTAAGTTATCTGTACAACGGGGTTTATGTCTGGGTTTATGATCAAAGTTATATTCTTTAGAACCATTTCATTATGTTAAATCAAGCAAATAACCTTCAGTTAACAACATTATATATATTTTTGTCTGTTACCATTAAAACTAGACAAACAAATTCATGATCTTTAGCTATAGCTAAAAATGTCACATCACAATTAAAAAAAATAATTAGTATATTTAAACATGGCAATTTTACACGGAACTTGGGTAATAAATAATCACAATAGTTATTTCTTTATTTGGGGAGAAACTTGGCGTTCTTCACAGGTGCAGACCGAAGTATCTGCTGAAATTTCTTTACATCCCTTGACTATGACCCCATCGGAATTAGATCAATGGTTAGAAACATCTAATTTATCAATTTCTAATTTAATTCAGCCATCTCCTAAGACTCAAAAAAAACTTAAAAGTAAATCATCAACAGAACTAAAATTACCCATTCATTCACAAATATTTTCTTTACCAAGTTATTTTTTAGAAAGTAAGAAATCAGAATTAACTACAATTGCTCCTGTACATTCTGCGAGCATTGGTATAGATTCCCAATGTTCACAATACTTACATCCTTGGAAAATTGATGGTTTTTGTCTCACTCCAGTATTAGCAATTCAATTTCTCAAATCTTTACCTTTAAGTACAAATGACAGTAAAGCCGTTGTATTAGGAGCAGATATTCATTTTTGGGTACATATTTATAGATGGCATTTAGATTTGATTTCTCGTTGTAAATTTTTACCAACAGTTGAAAAAAAAGATAATAATTTAATTTCCAAATGGCACGTACTTTTAGATAGTGCAGTAGATATCACTAGATTAGAAAAATTCTCCTCTCAAATGCCCTTAGCTTGTCGCACATATCAACAAATTACCGACAATATCGCCATTGATTTACTATTATTACCTCAAGAAGTCATATTATCATTTCTCAATAATATTACAGATCATCAATTGCGGTTAATGGTTGGTTCTCAATCTCCCCTTGAACCTAGAGTTATGATGTCCTTACCTACCGTATTACAACAATGGTTACAAGGATTAATTAATGGAAATAATACAATTTCCGCCCCCGGAGGAGAACGTTTAGAAACTACTTTAAAAGCTTGGACATTACCCTTACAATATCAACTCACAGGGAAAGCGTTATTTAGAACTTGTTTTCAACTACTTCCTCCAGAAGATGAAGAACCAAATTGGACTTTAAAATATTTTCTTCAAGCCGCAGATGACCCAGAATTCTTAATCGCCGCAGGGACAATTTGGCATCAACCTGTAGAAAAATTCGTTTATCAAAATCGCACAATTGAACAACCTCAAGAAACATTCTTGCGAGGTTTGGGTTTAGCTTCTCGATTATATCCCACAATTACCCCTAGTTTAGAAACTCCATCCCCAGAATTTTGTCACCTCACCCCCACACAAGCTTATGAATTTATTAAAGCCATAACTTGGAAATTTGAAGATAGTGGGTTAGGAGTAATTTTACCGCCTAGTTTAGCAAATCGAGAAGGGTGGGCTAACCGTTTAGGATTAAAGATTAGTGCCGAAACTCCTTCCCAAAAATCGGGGCGTTTAGGTTTACAAAGTTTATTACAATTCCAATGGAATTTAGCAATTGGTGGACAAACAATTTCTAAAACTCAGTTTGATAAATTAGTAAAATTAAATAGTCCTTTAGTAGAAATTAATGGTGAATGGGTAGAATTGCGTCCCCAAGATATTAAAACTGCCCAAAACTTTTTTAGTTCCCGCAAAGAACAAATGTCTCTTTCATTAGAAGATGCTTTACGCATTAGTAAAGGAGATACCCAAGTCATTGAAAAATTACCTGTTGTCAGTTTTGAAGCTTCGGGTGCATTAGAAGAATTAATAGGGGCATTAACTAATAATCAAGAAATTCAACCTCTAACTACACCTGAAAGTTTTCGAGGAGAATTACGTCCTTATCAAGAAAGAGGTGCAGGTTGGTTAACTTTTCTAGAACGTTGGGGTTTAGGTGCTTGTCTTGCAGATGATATGGGATTAGGTAAAACCATCCAATTCATTGCTTTTCTACTTCACCTTAAAGAAGAAAATGTCTTAGAAAAACCAACGTTATTAGTTTGTCCAACTTCTGTTGTGGGTAATTGGGGAAAAGAAGTCAAAAAATTTGCCCCTACTCTCAAAGTTTTAGAATATCACGGTGATAAACGTCCTAAAGGTAAAGCTTTTACAGAAGCAGTCAATCAACATCATTTAGTTGTTACTAGCTATTCACTTATTCACCGCGATATTAAGTTGTTAAAACCCGTGAAATGGCAGATAATCGTTTTAGATGAAGCCCAAAATGTCAAGAATTCTGAAGCAAAACAATCACAAGCCGTTCGACAATTAGAAAGCACATTTCGCATTGCTTTAACAGGAACACCTGTAGAAAATAGACTACAAGAATTATGGTCTATTTTAGATTTTCTAAATCCTGGTTATTTAGGTAATAAACAATTTTTCCAAAGACGGTTTGCCATGCCGATTGAAAAGTATGGTGATACTGCTTCTTTAAATCAATTACGTTCTCTAGTTCAACCTTTTATTTTACGTCGGTTAAAAAGTGATAAAGATATTATTCAAGACTTACCAGAAAAACAAGAAATGACAGTTTTCTGTGGACTAACTGCCCAACAGGCTAAATTATATCAAGAATTAGTAGATGAATCTTTAGTAGAAATTCAATCGGCGGAAGGTTTACAACGTCGGGGGATGATTTTAGGATTGTTAGTTAAGTTAAAACAAATCTGTAATCATCCTTCCCAATATTTAAAATCAACGACTTTAGAACAATATCATTCGGCTAAATTACAACGATTAGAAGAAATTTTAGATGAGGTGATGGCAGCAAAGGACAGGGCTTTAATTTTCACACAATTTGCAGAATGGGGTAAGTTACTTAAACCGCATTTGGAAAAACAACTAGGACGGGAAATATTCTTTTTATATGGTAGTACCAGTAAAAAACAAAGAGAGGAAATGATTGATAGATTCCAACATGACCCTCAAGGACCACCAATTATGATTTTATCTTTAAAAGCTGGTGGTGTCGGCTTGAATTTAACTAGGGCAAATCATGTATTTCATTTTGATAGATGGTGGAATCCCGCAGTTGAAAATCAAGCTACAGATAGAGTATTTAGAATTGGTCAAACTCGTAATGTTCAAGTTCATAAATTTGTGTGTACTGGAACTTTAGAAGAAAAAATCAATGATATGATTGAAAGCAAAAAACAATTAGCCGAACAAGTTGTAGGTGGAGGGGAAGATTGGTTAACGGAAATGGATACAGACCAACTCCGCAATTTATTAATATTAGATCGAAATGCTGTGATTGCAGAGGATGAATTTTAAGAGAAATATGACAGAAAACATAGACCATGACCGCTTATTCAAAGAACTAATATCAACCTTTTTCCTAGAATTTATAGAATTATTCTTTCCTCAAGTTCTGGAATATATAGACACCGAATCAATAGTATTCTTAGACAAAGAAATATTTACTGATGTCACCGCAGGAGATAAATATGAAACAGACTTGATAGTGAAAGTTAAATTTTTAGGTCAAGCTTCTTATTTTGTGATTCATATTGAAGCTGAATCAGGTGCAAGACCGAAATTTAACAAAAGAATGTTTCGTTATTTTGCCAGATTAGATGAAAAATTGGACTTACCAATCTATCCCATAGTTATATTTTCCTATGAGTCACCTAAAACCCTAGCCGTAAATAACTATCAAATCAACTTTCCTGATTTTCAAGTGCTAAAATTTAACTATCAAGTAGTGCAACTGAATCAACTTAACTGGCGAGACTTTTTAACCCGTCAAAATCCAGTTGCATCGGCTTTGATGTCAAAAATGAATATAGAACCAGAAGATAGA
Organism: Cuspidothrix sp.; assembly: GCA_046080565.1. Taxonomy (GTDB): domain Bacteria; phylum Cyanobacteriota; class Cyanobacteriia; order Cyanobacteriales; family Nostocaceae; genus Cuspidothrix. Next base: position 18,221 of record JBJTUF010000041.1, read on the forward strand.
CCAAAAGTCAAAGCAGAATGTTTAAGGTTATTAGTCACCTTAAAATTAAATCCAGTCAAAATGCAATTGATATCAGGATTTATTGACACATATTTGAGGTTGAATAAAATAGAAGAAGAGAAATTTAAAACAGAAATAGGGACATTAGTAAAAGAGGAAAAGGAGGAAGTTATGCAAATTGTTACCAGTTGGATGGAAGAAGGAATTGAAAGAGGAATTGAAAGAGGAATTGATAGGGAAAAAAATTTAATTATCCGTCAAATTAATAGAAAATTTGGACAAATTGATCGAGAATTAGAAACAGAACTTAGAAGTTTAAATATAGAAATCATTGAGGCTTTGGGAGAGGCAATATTTGATTTAGATACTGTGGAAGATTTAAAAACTTGGTTAGATAATCTTTGATATATGAATAACGAAACCTTACAAGCAAGTCGGGAATGGTGGTCACAAAGGTGGCTAGATTTACTAGATTCTTACCGATTTAAAAAGCGATTAGAACGGGCAAGAAATTATTCTCGCCAAGGAAATGTTTTAAGTATCAAATTTAAAGCAGCCAAAGTATTAGCTAGGGTTCAAGGTAGTGAAGCAGAACCTTATAAGGTTTCTTTATCTCTTGATGCTTTCAGTGATGAAGAGTGGGGTTATGTTGTAGAAACAATGTCCCAAAAAGCGATTTTTGCGGCTAAGTTATTAGCAGGGGAAATGCCACAAAATATCGAAGAAGTTTTTATTAGTAACGGTTTGTCATTATTTCCCTTTACTCTAACTGATGTTCACAGTAAATGTTCTTGCCCTGATAAAGCGGTTCCTTGTAAACATATTGGTGCTGTATATTATCAATTAGGCGATCGCTTTAGTGAAGATCCTTTTGTATTATTTCAATTACGTGGACGTACCAAAGAGCAAATTATCAGTGATTTACGCCAATTACGCAGCAGTAAAAATGTAGAGACAATTCAGGAAAAATCAGAAATTACACCAGATGTTTCTGAATATCAATATCCCATTAGACTAGATAATTTTTGGGAATATAATCAGCCATTAGAATCGTCTTTAGTAGTCATTTCACCTGCTGTTACTGAAACAGTATTAGAGACATTGGGGACAATTCCTTTAGCCAAAGATGAAGAAAATACAACTAATTCACCTACTGATGAATTAGTAATGAAATATTTAAAAGCTGTTTATCAAGATGTGAGTCAAAAGGCATTTTTAGCAGCGATGAATGTAGGGGAATAAATCTTTTTTAATTATTGACAGAACCTATCACTTTTTGTCTCATTTTTAAGTTAAACAACTATACTCGTTGTCTTTCATTCCGTGAAATCCTGAAATCAGTTAAATCAGTGATAAAAAAAGCCCTTGCTGTGAAGCAAGAGCTAAAAAAAGCATTATATTGTCAGTAGTGAAATCAAGTTACAAACAACCTAGTCAAGGTCAGGCATAAACATTACTGGTTCACTTTCGCGGTTGATGCCTTTTTCAAAACCACCAGCAGCAGCACGGGCGCGGCCTGAGTGCCACAAGTGACCAATCAGGAAGAAGAATCCTAAAACGAAGTGTGAACACGCTAACCAAGCGCGAGGAGACACATAGTTGAAGGAGTTAATTTCGGTAGCAACACCACCTACAGAGTTCAAAGAACCCAGAGGAGCGTGTGTCATGTATTCAGCCGCACGACGAGCTTGCCAAGGTTGAATATCACTCTTGATTTTTTCCAAGTCAAGACCGTTAGGGCCACGAAGAGGCTCTAACCAAGGACCACGGAAATCCCAGAAGCGCATGGTTTCACCACCGAAGATGATTTCACCTGTAGGAGAGCGCATCAAGTATTTACCTAGACCGGTAGGACCTTGAGCAGAACCGACGTTAGCACCTAAGCGTTGGTCACGAATCAAGAAGGTT
>JBJTUF010000042.1:0-4551 GCA_046080565.1 Cuspidothrix sp.
GTCATTGATAAACGGTAATTGGTAATTGGTAATTGGTAATTGGTAATTGGTAATTGGTAATTGGTAATTGGTAATTGGTAATTGGTAATTGGTAATTGGTAATTGGTAATTGGTAATTGGTAATTGGTAGTTGGTAATTGGTGATTATCTATCTTTTCTTTCTATACATCTGTCACCTGTCACCTGTCACCTATTGCTATCTTCCCCATTGAAAGATGGCTGCGCCCCAAGAGAGTCCAGCCCCAAAGCCTGATGTGGCAATGATATCATGGGGTTGAATTTTTCCGGCTCGTACTGCTTCATCTAAGGCGAGGGGGATAGATGCGGCGGAGGTGTTGCCGTAGTTGGCGACGTTGCTAATGACTTTAGTTTCAGGAATATTCAAGCGTTCGGCAACGGCGTTAATAATACGTTGATTTGCTTGATGTAATAGTAGCCAATCTATATTTTCAACTTTCAGGTTAGCTGCAAATAGGGCTTTATCTATAATTTCTGGAACTTTTTGTACAGCAAAGCGATAGACTTCTTTGCCGTTCATGGTGATGGGGTGATATTTGCCTTGAGATACGGCAATTTCTGGGGTGAGTTCTTTGGTTGAGGGCTGATAGGCGACGTTGAGATGTTCATTTTGAGAACCGTCGCTTTTGAGGGCAAATCCAAGTAGGCGATCGCTTGTATTTGCCTGTAATACCACTGCACCAGCGCCATCACCGAATAATACACAACTGCGTCTATCTTGCCAATCTACCCAGCGAGAGAGGATATCTGCGCCGATTAAGAGTACATTTTTGTAAACACCGGTTCTGATGTATTGGGCGGCTGTGACTAAACCAAAGACAAAGCCTGAACAGGCGGCGGTTAAGTCAAAGGCGACGGCTTTGGTCGCGCCTAATTCAGCTTGAACTCGGCAAGCTGTTCCAAATAGGTCATCGGGGGTGGATGTGGCCAGCAATATTAAGTCTATGTCTGCTGGGGTAATGCCGGCGGAGGCGATCGCCTGTTGACTAGCAGCAGTAGCTAATGATGTGAGGGAGTCAGGAGGTAATGCTAACCGCCGTTGACGAATACCTGTTCTGCTAGTGATCCATTCATCGGATGTGTCTACCAGTAGAGTTAATTCTTGATTATCTAAACAGGTAGCGGGAACGGCTGAACCACTACCTGTAATCGCTAGGCCACTGTGATAAAAATTTTGCACTTCTTTTTCTCCTCCATTGTCAATTGTCAGTTCTTAATTGTCAGTTGTCTTGTTTGTAAGCATTAATAACGAGTACCAATGACAATCCCAATTTTAGATTTGAGATTGAGGATTTTAGATTGATAAAAAATTGGATTTATTGATCTAAAATCCGCTATCTAAAATTGGATGACAAGTGACAAATGGTTTTTAGCATATATCTTCACTTTAGGAGAAGTAATTGCTAACTACTTTCTTGTTGTAGAATTTGATATTGGGATTGGAGTCTTTCTAACACCTGATTATCTACTGCTTCTTTAGCCATACGAATGGCACTAAAAATAGATGGTGCTTGGGAACTACCATGACCAATAAAACAAATACCACTAACACCTAATAGCAAAGCACCGCCATGTTCAGCATGATCCATGCGCTGTTTAACACGCTTGAGGTTGGGTTTTAAAATGGCTGTACCAATTTGACCTTGTAACCCTTGGGGTAATTCTTCCCGGAGAATTTGTAGGATTACACCTCCGACTGCTTCGGCAAATTTTAATAAAATATTACCGACGAAGCCATCACATACAATCACATCAAATTCACCAGATAATACATCACGCCCTTCAGCATTACCAGTAAAATTAATTTGAGTATTTTCCCGTAATAATTGGTGGGCGCGGAGAGCCAATTCGTTACCTTTAGTGTCTTCTTCGCCAATATTCAATAAACCTATTTTGGGTGTTTCTGTCCCCAAAACATACTGACTGTAAATTGAACCCATGACTGCAAACTGTTCTAAAAATTTAGGGCGACAGTCTACATTAGCACCGACATCCAGGATCATCACAGGTTTTCCAGCTTTAATGGTGGGAAATACTGTACCAATTGCTGGGCGATCAATTCCTGGTAATCTTCCTAAACGTAATAAAGCTGATGCCATTGCTGCACCAGAATGTCCAGCAGAAAATACGGCATCTGCTTGTTGATTTTTGACTAAATCCATCGCTACGTTGATGGATGCTTTCCGTTTACGTCTAACTGCATTGAGAGGCTCTTCATCCATAGCGATCGTTTCCTGGGCAGGAACAATCTCTAAATTTGCCATATTTGTTTTTGGCGGTATCACAGCCTCAATTTGTTGGGGATCACCAACCAATAATATTTTCACACCTAACTCTTCCTTCGCCCGCAGTGCGCCTAGGACGATTTCCGAGGGTGCATGATCTCCCCCCATTGCGTCAATTGCAATCCTTACACCAGTCGATCCCATTGCTCCTAGCTCAAAGAAACCTTACAAATTTTATCAGATTGTAATGCTTAAAAATTATCAATTCTCAAAAAACAGTTAGAAATATGGGGAATAGTAAACAGGGAACAGAAAAATCAGTTGTGTTATGTACTTAATTCTGTCCCATCACTTATTCTCACCCTCTACGAAAAATTCATGAATCAAATCGGATAACTATAGTATAATAACCTACTTCTATATTTCTAGATCCAGTGAATATAAAATCTAAAATCCCATGAATTTTGACTTTCCTAATCACACTCTTTCCGTTGCTGGTTTAACTGACTATCTGCGCTTGCTATTAGAACAAGATCAAGTCCTCAGACAAGTATGGGTGACAGGAGAAGTTTCTAGTGCTAGTAATCACCGTAGCGGGTTATTTTTTACATTAAAAGATACTGATGGTACAGCCTCTATTAAATGTGTCGCCTGGAATAGTCAACTAGCAAAATTAGCACAACTACCTGTGGCTGGTGAACAGTTAATTATTTTAGGTAGTATCCGTGTTTATCCTCAAAGAGGAGAGTATCAATTAACAGCTTGGCAAGTTTTACCTGCGGGTGTAGGTTTACAGGCTTTACGGTATCAACAACTGAAGAAACGCTTAGAGACTGAGGGACTATTTGATATAGATAGAAAGCGATCGCTCCCCCCACATCCCCAAACCATCGCCGTAGTTACTTCCCCTACCGCCGCCGCCTGGGGTGATATTCAAAAAACCCTCAAACATAGATATCCTGGATTACACATCCTCTTTTCCCCAGCCACAGTTCAAGGTGAACAAGCACCCACATCCATAGTTAAAGCCATCCAAAGAGTGATTAACGATGGTCGCGCAGAAGTATTAATTTTATCTAGAGGAGGCGGAGCCATTGAAGAATTAGCGTGTTTTAATGATGAAAGAGTCGTAATGGCTATTGCTAATTGTTCAATTCCCGTTATTACTGGCATTGGACATCAACGGGATGAATCCTTAACTGATTTAGTCGCAGATGTATGTGTTCATACACCCACAGCCGCCGCCGAAACCGTAGTTCCCTCCCTTACGGATTTACAAATTCAGTACCAACACAGAATTACAGCCTTATCTATAGCTGTTAATTCATTATTAACAGCAGAGCAAAAACAGATACAAAGATTAAAAAACCGCTTGCGGCAATTACGGTTAGATAGACAACTAGAACAGGAAAGAGAAAAGTTATCTTGGCAACATCAGCAATTACTACAGGTAACAACGACACAATTAGAACAAGCCAGCCAACATTTAGAAATGTTACGGCAAAAATTGGCTAGTATTGACCCCCAAGCCGTTCTCCAGCGTGGTTATGCTGTAGTCAGAAAAGAGAATGGGACTATTCCTCGTTCTGGATCAGAATTAACCAGAGGAGAAAATTTAGTCATTCAGTTGGCACAGGGTAAGGTAACAGTTAAAGTTATAGAAGTTACTTGAAGCCTAAGTCATCAGAAAGTATATTTTCAGACTTTATACTTCATGTCCAGGATGCTCTGCCGTATGATGTCAGCTATGTCCTATCATGATTCTGTCCTATTACAAAAAATTTCTATTTCTATTTGTCAATCAATTATTGCTATTCAACAACAGCAACCAGATTTATTGATTGCCAAATATAGAACTATTAATTGGCAAGTAGCCGCGAATAAATCGGCTTTAATTACCAAATTAATCACTATTTTGAGTAAAACTAAAACATGGGATGAACTATTACAAAAATTGCAATCATCTCTCCAAGCAATTCTCGTTACTGAAGCTTTTGATACTAAAATCATAGCAGATTTAATTGCCTCTATTGGGCAGTTAAATCCTGAAAATTATCAATTAAATACTAGCCATTCTCCTCCACGTCAATCTCCAGGCATAGCTATTTTACTCTTAGATGCCGAAAACTTACAACTTAATCCCCACACAGAAAAATTTTTAACTACAACCTGAGGGGATGACGAAATAACCTAAACAGCTTATCAGGTGAAAATTGTACCGATTTATGGTAAAAAAAGATAGCCCCACTATTCTCAATAAGGACTATCTATTGATAATGTTACCTGAATTCTACAAAATACACCTAAA
>JBJTUF010000043.1:0-11460 GCA_046080565.1 Cuspidothrix sp.
AAATTACGTCTTTTTTACCTGATTTGATTAGTGAACTTGATTATTTAGTGAAGTTTACACAACAAAATCTTATCTTTATTTCTGCTTGACTACCTACTCAATTCTCCTCAAAGTTTTTTTCGACTTTTTCAGCAAACCCTAAATACAATTCTATAGCTTCTTTAATTAGTTCTTCTGTTTCCTGTAGGGTATCACCACAAGCCACACATCCCGGTAAATCTGGAACATAAGCAGAATAATTACTACCCGTCCATTCATAAACTACTGCATAATTGTTCATTATTTGTCCTCCAGTTGTGCTTGGGAAAAAATACTCTTTCGAGTTCCTTCTGCTAAGTCTTTACTAAGTTTACCCGCTACTACCACAATACCCGATTTAATCGGATGTTTGAGGATAAGGTGACTACCTCTAATGCGATCTATATACCAACCATCATCTTCTAGGATTTTAAGAACTTCTTTAACTTTCATTGTTTACTATCATAGCGTAATGAGTGATTTATTCTGTTTAGAGAACCGGCAGTAATACAGAGGTTGTGTGTTAAATTTAATTACAGCACTTCCCGATGTTATGAGGTACAAATTTAACAGGCAGGATGCCTGTTCCACAAGGGTTTCATGATTTCAGTTTGTACCTCACTGATCTGAAATATGCTGTATATCCGCACTTTTTTTACCAGTTATCTTTTAAGCCAATGTTAATGAAAGAACATAAACAGTCGTTACAAAACAAAATATTAGTTAGACTTCAGCCACTGACTGTATAAATGAGTTTCGCAGTAGACGGCGAGAATAAAATATGATTTATTTCCACAAGTTTTACACAATGTCTCTCTACAGTAAAAGAATCTCGGTAAGGTAGCAGTTTATATCCATTATTTGGTAATGATTATTTCTTCAATTACTGATATTGAGAATTATAGCGGTTATCGGTTGGATGAAATAAATCGAGGGCGGGGAAACCACGCTCCTACGAGGTTTTTAATTTAATCACTGTATCTCATTCAAGTGCATACCGCTAGATCATTATCGAGGAATTACCTATCCGCAAATTATTGAAAATTAATTTGGAGTTTACACATGAACACAAATAATGTGAAAGCTATTCATTCCAATCACTCTGGTGATCAATCTCAAAAATCTACATCTGTTTCTAATGAACAACAATCCAATTTCAAAAAAATAGATGTAAAAAATATGAATACTCTTAAGCCAATTGCATTTAGTAACCTATTTCATGAATTAAAACAATGCACAGAAATTAAATATCATGGACAATTAAAAGTTATAAGTTCTGAAGGTGAAGGGATTACTTGGATTTTCTATTATCGTTTTGGACAATTAGTCTGGGCTACAGGAGGTAGTCATACATCTCGGCGTTTACGCAGAAATATAAATCAATATTGCCCAAAGATTGATATTAATAAAATACAGGTACTTTCGGCAATGACTACATTAGATTATTGGGATGATCAGATTGAAGATATTATTTTTTTAAATGCTGAAGATGTTAATGTAGAATATTGGGATTATCGGATTTTACAAACCTTATATAAATCTCAGAAAATTGACATAAACCAGATTAATTCTATTGCTGAAAATACAATATCAGAACTGTTATTTGATATAGCACAACAAATAAATTATAGTTCTTTGCGTTGCCAAAGAAATCAAGATGTTATACTCGATGCACCCTTAACTTCTACTAGTGCTAATATATTTTTCCAACAAATGGAAGAATTTTGGCAAAATTGGGTACAAGCTGGATTAGCAATTTATTCTCCTAATTTAGCACCAGTTCTACAAAAACCAGAGAAACTGAAAAAACAAGTAAGTCCTGCTACTTACAAAAATGTGGAAGCTTTAATCAACGGTAAGTACAGTCTTTGGGATTTATCAGTAAAAACAAAACAAAGTATCTTGTCTATTACTTCGTGGTTATTACCTTTAAATCGTCAAGGAATAACAGAATTTGTAGAAGTATCTGATTTGCAATTACCTTTGATAAAATCTCAAAATAAATGCTCTCCTATACCAGAAGTTAAAAAACTAAATACACCGCTGATAGCTTGTGTAGATGATAATTCTATGGTTTGTGAAATCATGGAAGAAGTTGTTATTAGTAATGGGATGAGATTTCTGAAACTTGAAGCTTCTGTAGAAACCTTACCTCTACTAATTCAAAATAAACCAGATTTTATTTTCTTAGATATAATAATGCCTATAATGAATAGCTATGAATTATGCCATCATTTACCTAAGAATAATGTTTTAGCTAATACACCTGTAGTTATGTTAACAGCTAATGATAGTGTATTTGATAAAGTCCGATCTAAGTTATTTGGGGCAACTGATTGTATTAGTAAACCGATAGATGAAAATGCGGTGATTAATATCATTCATCAATATTTATCATCTACATCTACGATATTAAGTGGGACGATAACTGGGTAATATATTGTGTAATTTTACAACTGCACCAATGATAGCGATCGCTGGGGCAAGAAATTCTTTTGCTTCTACTTGTTCCACAATTGTTCCCAATTCACCAATTAATTCTTCTTGTTCTGGCCGAGTTCCCCACCGCACTAGGGCAATGGGTGTATCTAAACTCAACCCCGCTATAGTTAACTGTTCAACTATGTAGGGTAAATTGTGAATACCCATATAAATAACTATTGTTTCTGAACCTTGGGCTATGGCCTGCCAATTAACATGAGGTTTATACTTACCTGCGGATTCATGTCCAGTGACAAAAATAACAGAAGAGCTATAAAGCCGATGGGTTAAAGGTATACCTGCATAGGCTGGTGCGGCAATTCCTGATGTAATTCCTGGGACTACTTCTACAGCAATTCCTGCGGCTACTAATTCCGCCATTTCTTCGCCACCACGACCAAAAATAAAGGGATCTCCCCCTTTGAGTCTAACCACTATGTCATGATTTTCTGCTTTTTCTATCAGTAATTGGGTGGTAACTTCCTGTAATAAGGAATGTCTGCCCATGCGTTTACCCGCGTTAATTTTTTCTGCGGCGGGATTAATCATTTCTAACACTTCTGGACTCACCAAAGCATCATAAATAACGACATCTGCACAAGCTAATAAACCTTTGCCTTTGAGAGTCATTAGTCCAGGATCTCCTGGCCCAGCACCGACTAAATAAACTTTACCCAAAAACGTTTTCCTCTTGTTGAATAAAATCCCAAATTAAATCAGCAAATTCTCGACTTGTTCCTAAAGGTTGCGCCAGTTGAAAAGTTACTGATGGAAATTGTAATTTTAGCCTTTCTGTTGCCTGAGCGATCGCATCAGTTATCCCACCCCTAAATAAAAAATAAGGAAAAATCACAATTTGTTGATAACCACTAGCTATTAATTCCTGTACTCTTGCTTCTAAACTAGGATCTACAGACCAATAAGCCGTAACTGCGCCCACATTAGCTGCTATATTTTCTATTGGGGTATGAGAACCAGGCCGCCGACTACCATGAGCTAAAAGAATTGATATATCTGATTTTATTGTGGTTATCATCCTAGCGACAAACTTTTCTAAATGAGGATAACTACCAATATAAGGATGTAATTTGATCGTCATTCCTCCATCTATAACCTGTTTAGCCAGGGCAATTTCTGTAGGAATATCCGTCATCACATGAACCCCCGGTAACAAAAATAACGGGATAATTTCTAGTATTTTACAACCAACAACCTGAACACGATGGGCAAAATCTTGAATTTGCAAATGTAAAGGCTGAACATTAGCCTCTAAAGTCGCAAAACCTACCAAGTTTTCACCTTGGGGTAATTTCTCTCTTATCAGCTGGGCTAATTGTTGCATAGCTACATCTGGACGCGGATCAGAACTGCCATGAGAGACTAAAAGATAAGCTGTATTGTTATGTTGCATAGGGAAAAGGGGCGCAGTAGGGGCGAACGGCCGTTCACCCGTAGAACAGTCAACTATAACAGTTTGCCACCTTTGCAGTTAAAGCTTTCATCTGTCTTCCTAATTGAGTACCACTAGCCCAAAAATGAGAAGGTAAATGGCCTGTAGGGGCAGATAATTTAAAAGTTAATTTTTGTCGTGCAGAAGTAGAATAGGGTAAATACCAACCTACTTGAGAGCAAAATTGTCCGTAGTCTCCATCACAGGTATGATAAATTTGCACTTGAATACTAAAGCCAAAGTGTCCTTGACTATATTTTGTCCATAATTGGTCAATGATTTGAAAATCCTGACAAGGTAAAGTTTGTAAATCACTATAAGATAAATAACTATTTTTACGTTTAGATAAAACTTGACACATTAAATCCCAAGTTTCCTCATCTGCCTTTTGCCATTGTTTCCAGGTAAGAAAATCACGTAAACGAGTGTAATCTAAACCCATATTGGAACGCAAACTGGTAATTTCGGTTTTTTTAGCTGCTTTGGTTGTAATTGCCATAACATCCAAAACTTCTTTCGCAGATTTATAGCGTTGAGCTAGAGCATTCTGAATCATTTTATCCAGAATATTACTGAGATGAGATGTAATCTGATTGGTTGGTAGTAAGTAATCTCGCCACACCCAGCGATCGCTAGTATCATCAAATAAGTCAAAAGGAGAAATCCCTGTTAATAGTTGAATACAACTAACACCTAAACTATAAATATCACTGGCTGGTACTACCTTCCCCCGCATTTGTTCAGGAGACATATATTCAGGACTACCAATGGTTGTCCCCGTTTTCATCATCCCAGTTGCTGAAATATATTTAGCAACGCCAAAATCAATTAAAACTAAATCTCCTCCAGGAGACTTTCGCATCATATTATCTGGTTTAATATCCCTGTGAATGACATGATGATCATGAATAAATACCAACACAGGTAATAAATCTTGCAGTAGTTTCTGGATTTTTTCCTCAGTAAATACCCCTTGTTGTTGTAGTTCTTGCGCTAAAGTTTGTCCTAAAATTAATTCTTGTACTAAATATAATCGGTTTTCCTGTTCAAAATGTGCCAGTAGTTGGGGAATTTGGGGATGGCGCAATTGATCTAAGCGTACTGCTTCTTGGCGAAATAAATCCGCAGCTTTTTGAAAAGTAGCTGGGTTATCTTCGGGAAAACAAAATTGTTTTATTACACATTGAGGACGCGAGGGTATATGTTCATCTATCCCTAACAATGTTCTACCAAAACCACCCTGACCTAGAGGGTAACAAGGACGATACCGTTCTTTTAATAACAAAGGCTTACCACATTTGAGACAAAATCTAGCATCATCAGGGTTTTGGGGATATAAACAATTAGTGCAGAAAGTCATTACATAGTAGTTTTTTCCTGGTCTACTTGTATTTTAAATCTTGATTTGATTTATAGTTACTTATTTTCTTGAGCATTGAAAGTATAAAATTGATTTAATGCTCCCACCGTTTCAAATTTGTAACCAGGAATCACAGAATCTAGTTTAATTTCCGTGCGATAAATACTAAAGATAATATAATCTTGGCGATTAGTGGTAGTAGTAATTAGTTCTTTTATATGGGGCATAGCAGACTGTAACACTTCTTCGCAATTGACTTGAATTAGTTTTTCCAAGAAATTTGGCGTTTTATTACACACATCTGTTTTTAAATATGTCGTCACCTTATCCAGTGCATACTTTTCATATTCAGTTTGACTTGGGTTTGTTTTAGTCAATATTGCCCCTATAATGCCAATACTCGCTGTAACTCCACATATCAGCATAGTTAAAGGTTTCATATCTAGCACCATCCGGTTTAGTTGTTAGTCTTTAAAAGACTACCAAGAAAATTATCTAATTTCTGGCAAAAAACCTTGATCTTTTTTTTCAAGTTGTGGTATACTTACAAAGTAAGTTAAATGGCGAGCGTAGCCAAGTGGTTAAGGCAGTGGTTTGTGGTACCACCATTCGTGGGTTCAAGTCCCATCGTTCGCCCTTTGTTATAGAAAATTATACATCCACCAACACCATGGTGACAAATAATAAATTGTTTCCACGGACATTCTAAGCTATGGATATTTTGTATCCGAAGATTAAAAACATAGGTAGAGTGTGTTAGCGACAGCGTAACTCACTAACATCTTAGTAGTACAGATTTTATCCTAACGCACCCTACAATAATGCAATCCTTAGTAGGGAGAACTTATGATTGTCCCTACACCTTGTTTTGATAACACTAATAACAAAAATCAACCTTTAACCGATCAATTTCTGCCAACTCATTGCCCCAACAATACCATCAGCAGTTAACCCATTTTGTTGTTGAAATTTTTTGATTGCTGCTTCGGTTCTTGGCCCATAAATTCCATCGGGATCAGCACCTGTACGATATTGTAAATATCTGATAATTACACCACTGGTATGAGTACCTTGAACCACTCGTTTAGCTAAGATTTGATTGATAGCATCCCAGGTGGTATTACTTGCCATTCCTGTTGGTAAAATGCCGACAATTCTCTGGAATTTTTCCGTTGCAGAAGATGTAGCTGGTCCCATGCCATTATCTTCTGCTAAGGGTTTATTATTTTTATCAGTAATTTTCAGACGATTTAAAGCCTGTTGGAGTCTCAAAATGCTCCTATCTTTATTACCTTCTTCATCTATAACAGTATTAACAGGAGCATTAGGGACAGGAATTGGTATACTAGGACTAGGTCTAGGAGTAGGAGTGGGAGTAGTTGATACTTTACCTGTTAAACCAGCAACTATGGCGTTAGCCATTTTTTCACCATCATATAGTTGCATATCTTTGGCTGAGTCAATGAAACAACCTTCGATGAGAATTCCAGGCATATTTGTTCTTCTGAGAACAAACAAGTGAGAACCACTTTTAACCCCACGATTAAAAAAGCCTAATTTAACAATTTCATCTAATACATTTTGGGCGACTTTTCTGCCAGCATCACTAATAGCAAATACTTCTGTGCCATTAGCTTGTCCATTAAAAGCATTAAAATGAATAGATACAAAAAAATCTACTCGGTTATTATTAGCTTTCTCGCAACGGCTACCTAAAGATTGATTTACTGTACTAGCACTATTAGGTTTACAGGGTATTACTGTATGTCCTAAACTTTCTAATTTGGCGATAACCTGATTACCTACCTCCATTGTTAACTCATCTTCTGATTTAATGCCGTTTGCACCACTATCAGGACGGCAGTTATGACCAATATCAATACCAAATTTCATTCTTATCTCCTGAATTGACTGGGTAAGTATTCCAGTAGTTTACTACTTGTTAATATAATTGCCAAAAGCATCAATCTTATTTTAATCTCTGGGTAGAGATTCCCCCATTGATCCCCAACAATGTTTAAGATCAAGGTAAAGAAATATTTCATAGCAAAAGCATAATGAAACGTATCGTCTTAATTGCTGGGTTTGAATCATTTAATGCCGAATTGTACCGAAAAGCGGCTTTTTTGGCTAGTTCTCGTTGTCCTGATTTGGATATTCGCGTTTTTAGCGATCGCAATATTACCACCAACCCCGATGAAGTACAAGCTGCACTTAAAGACGCTGATGTATTTTTTGGTAGCTTAATCTTTGATTATGACCAAGTTTTATGGTTAAGGGAACATATTGTTAGTATATCTATTCGGCTTATATTCGAGTCAGCACTAGAATTAATGAGTTTAACTAAAATAGGCGCGTTTTCCATCGGTGATAAACCTAAAGGAATGCCAAAATCTGTTAAATTCATCCTTGATAAATTCAGCAACGGTAAAGAAGAAGACAAACTAGCAGGTTATATTAGTTTCTTAAAAATTGGTCCCAAACTATTAAAATTTGTCCCAGTCCAAAAAGTTCAAGACCTCCGTAACTGGTTAATTATTTACGGTTATTGGAACGCCGGTGGAACAGAAAATGTAGCATCTTTATTCTGGGTACTTGCGGAAAAATATTTAGATTTAAAAGTTGGTGATATCCCTGCACCTATCGAAACCCCCAACATGGGTTTATTACATCCCGACTATCAAGGATTTTTTACATCACCAAAAGCATATTTGGAATGGTATGAAAAAAGGAGTCAGGAGTCAGGAGTCAGGAGTCAGGAAAAAGAAAGAAATAAAATTACCCAGTCCCCAATTATAGGTATTTTGCTTTATAGAAAGCACGTTATTACAAAACAGAATTATATACCCCAATTAATTAGAAAATTTGAAGATTCGGGTTTAATACCCTTACCAATTTTCATTAACGGTGTTGAAGGTCATGTTGCTGTTAGAGATTGGATGACAACTGATTATGAAACCCAACAAAGACAACAAGGAAATATAGAAATTCCTTCCCTTTCTGACCAAGCAGTGAAAATAGATGCCATAATTTCTACAATAGGTTTTCCCCTTGTTGGTGGACCTGCGGGTTCAATGGAAGCGGGGAGACAAATAGAAGTTGCTAAACGCATTCTTACAGCCAAAAATATCCCTTATATTGTTGCTGCACCTTTATTAATTCAAGATATTTATTCCTGGACTCGTCAAGGAATTGGTGGTTTACAAAGTGTGGTTTTATATGCACTTCCTGAATTAGATGGGGCAATTGATACCATTCCTTTAGGTGGTTTAGTTGGAGAAAATATTTATTTAGTTCCTGAAAGAGTACAACGCTTAATTGATAGAGTTAAAAACTGGGTTTCATTAAGACAAAAACAAGCAGCAGAAAGAAAAATTGCCATCATTTTATATGGGTTTCCTCCTGGTTATGGTGCGGTAGGAACTGCTGCATTACTAAATGTTCCCCGTAGTTTAATTAAATTACTTCATGGACTCAAAGAACAAGGTTATAATGTCGGCGAAATTCCCGAAGATGGAGAAGAGTTAATTCGTCAAGTTAAAGAAGCAGATGAAGAGATAATAAACGCAGATAAACGCGGATTAATACAGATAGATATCGGCGTTAATCCGCGTCCATCTGCGTTTAATACTGTTAATGCTAAAACCTTAGAAAAATGGTTAGGATATCTCAATACAACCCGCATTGAAAAACAATGGAAATATCTCACAGGTAGCGGTATTAAAACCTACGGTGATGAATTTAATATTGGTGGTGTGCAATTAGGAAATGTTTGGATCGGAGTTCAACCACCTTTAGGAATACAAGGTGATCCCATGCGGTTAATGTTTGAGCGAGATTTAACGCCCCATCCCCAATATGCAGCTTTTTATAAATGGTTGCAAAATGATTTTCAAGCTGATGCTATTGTTCATTTTGGAATGCACGGAACTGTAGAATGGTTGCCAGGTTCACCATTAGGAAATACGGGTTATTCTTGGTCTGATATTTTGTTAGGGAATCTGCCGAATTTATATATCTATGCTGCTAATAATCCTTCTGAATCAATATTAGCTAAACGTCGTGGTTATGGGGTTTTAATTTCTCATAATGTGCCACCTTATGGTCGGGCTGGTTTATATAAAGAGTTAGTAAATTTACGCGATTTAATAGCAGAATATCGGGAAGATCCAGAAAAGAATTATCTGTTAAAGGAAGGCATTTGTAAGAAAATTGTTGATACTGGTTTGGATGTTGATTGTCCTTTTGATGATGCGAAAAGGTTGGGTATTCCGTTTACGCCAGAAAATGTGAGAATGTTTAGTGGTCATGCTTTCGATCATTATTTGGTGAAGTTGTATGAGTATTTGCAGGTGTTAGAAAATCGGTTGTTTTCTTCTGGTTTGCACGTTTTGGGTGAAGCACCGAATCAGGAGGAGTTAACTGGTTATTTGGATGCTTATTTTGGGCAAGAGAACGAACCACAGAGGCACAGAGAACACAGAGAGGAGGAGGAATTAATTACCAGTTTATTGAATCAGTCTACTGATGAGTTAACAAATTTATTGCGGGGTTTAAATGGTGAGTTTATTCCTCCTGCACCGGGTGGAGATTTGTTAAGAGATGGTGCGGGTGTGTTACCAACTGGAAGAAATATTCATGCTTTAGATCCCTATAGAATGCCTTCTCCTGCTGCTTATGAACGGGGGAGGGAAATTGCTAAGAAAATTATTTGTCAATCTTTAGATGAAAATAAGAAATATCCCGAAACTGTGGCGGTTTTATTGTGGGGTTTGGATGCTATTAAAACTAAGGGTGAATCTCTTGGTATTCTCTTGGAATTAGTTGGTGCTGAACCTGTGAAGGAGGGAACTGGAAGAATTGTCAGATATGATTTAAAACCTCTTTTGGAAGTGGGACATCCGCGCATTGATGTATTAGGAAATCTATCGGGTATTTTCCGTGATAGTTTTGTAAATATCATTGAATTATTGGATGATTTGTTTCGACGTGCTGCGGATGCTGATGAACCGGAAGAACAGAATTTTATTAGAAAACACGCTTTGGAATTAAAAGCGCAAGGTGTGGAAAATTCTTCTGCAAGATTGTTTTCTAACCCCTCTGGTGATTTTGGTTCTTTGGTTAATGATAGAGTTGTGGATGGTAACTGGGAAAATGGCGATGAGTTGGGTAAAACCTGGGAAAGTCGCAATGTGTTTAGTTATGGTAGACAGGATAAGGGACAAGCTAGACCGGAAGTATTGCAGACTTTATTAAAAACAAGCGATCGCATCGTTCAAGAAATAGATTCAGTAGAATATGGTTTAACCGATATTCAAGAATATTATGCCAATACTGGAGGTTTGAAAAAAGCCGCCGAACAGCAAAGTGGCAAAAAAGTTACAGCCAGTTTTGTAGAAAGTTTTTCTAAAGATACTACACCTAGAAACTTAGATGATTTGTTAAGAATGGAGTACAGAACTAAATTATTAAACCCCAAATGGGCGGAAGCAATGGCTAACCAAGGTTCTGGCGGTGCTTTTGAAATTTCCCAACGTATGACCGCTTTAATAGGATGGGGTGGAACAGCAGATTTTCGAGATCATTGGGTTTATGAACAAGCTGCGGATACCTATGCTTTAGATGCAGAAATGGCAGAAAAGTTACGTCAAGCTAACCCAGAAGCATTTAGAAATATCCTGGGGAGAATGTTGGAAGCACACGGGCGCGGTTTATGGAATGCTGATGGAAATAGATTGGAAAAATTGCGTCAGTTGTATGAATTGAGTGATGAAGAATTGGAGGGAGTGAGTAATTAAAAATTAGTAATTGTAGGTTGAGTTGCACATTGTTTAACCTAACAAAAGCCTATCAATATTCTACCTACATAATCATACAGCAGTTTCCAAAGTAGTGATTTTGTCTTTTTAGACTAAACTCTACTGTAAAAATTTGGCAAATAAAATAATAGATATCCCAAAAACAAACCCCCTCAGTTGATAAAAAATGAGGGGGTGAGTTGTAAATATTAAACCTGGCATCGAGCTATTTTGACAGAGGGCAACCCCTCAACTATCGTCGCCGCAGCAGCGTTTCACCTCTGAGTTCGGGAAGGGGTCAGTGTGGTTCCACCGCGCCATAAACACCAGGAAAGCCCGTTAGGAAGTCAAAA
>JBJTUF010000044.1:0-3531 GCA_046080565.1 Cuspidothrix sp.
AAATGCTGAATTACAAGTGATCTTTTCTGCCTCAGAGTATCCAATTTGGTCGCCCTACGACTCAACGGAAGCTGCAAATATCCTGATGCAGATGATTCAGGATCACCAAGAGGCATCTACTGATGGCTGCATTTAATAGTAATTAACGAAGCACTAGAAAATAAAGATTGAGCGATCGCTTTTCTCAAAGATGAAAACGTAATAAGGTGCGTTACATTTCATTAACGCACCCTACAAGATCAGCGATCGCACTACAGGATCGGCGATCGCACTTTGAATATTCAATTATCTCAGAATTTAGCCACAATTATAGTATACAAACTCTCTACTACGGATGTCATAAAAATACAAGCCTAATCCAAATTGAGATATGGTTTTAAAACTCATCTCCACTATAATCGGGCATGAATCTTTGTACTTTTGAATTAATATATTTCTCCAGTATTCCTGATTTGATAAGGTTGGTTTAGATAGAAACTCAGCCATAGAGGCTACAAACAATTCTGGATTTCTTGATAGCTCTGGATGCACTTCACCATCCACACCATTAGTTGAAAGTTTGAATATACCTGGACTACTCAGTTCAATGGAAATCATAACTAAGTCATCTGGTTCGCTAACATTATTCTCAATGTAACGACTATCTTCCAAGAATGGTGCAATAAGTTTAACCATCAATCCTTGAATTGCAACTCTGAAGTATTGTTCATAAGGAAAATCGTTACCACTAAAAGTATCAGTCATTGTTCAATTCCTATGTTGGCGCAGTTCAAAACATACCTGGGTTGGGAGCATCAGGATATTTCTTATAATCAAACACAATGCCAGGTTCTTGCTGTCCAGGATATGGATGGACAACGAATGCTCTTAAATTAGTGTTATTGGTTGCCTTTTTGATAAAATAATCAATTACACTCAATTCAATAGTAATGTCAATCTTTTGCTGCTGATTTATTCTCATTGACCATTTATCAAGTAACGCTTGACCAGTTTTCTTGGCTTCGTTTAGGTAAGATATGATTATTGCGTTTTCAGAGTTACTCATGATTGCTGACTTAAACAACTTTCTTGAAGCATCCCAATTTATACCTAGATCTATGCTGTATGTGGGATCGCTATTGGTCAATTGTTTTGATAAATCTAATGCTTGTTTGCATTTGTCAAGTGCAGCAGGCCAGTTTGCTTGAGAAAGTTCAAAATCAATTTCATTAATTATAAATATCATCATTTCATCAGCATTCATCAGATTATTCTCCTTTTTTTGTGATTACAGAACAGATGCACTACGTTAAGTAAAACAATCGCCTCATGAAAAACTCCCCACTGGAAATCTAATTACTTTGGTTTGAAAGCCTAACTAGCTATTAGACGGAAACTTTCCGTCTAACATACCCAGATATTAAGCTGGTTATGTTGAGCCTAACTCATGTAATGAAAGGATCATTACTCATTGCACCATATCATAACATCTAGATAATAGCAAGCAAAGTTCTGCATATCGTCAATATCCAGGTATCATAAGGTGCGTGATATTCCATTAACGCACCCTACAAGATCGGCGATCGCACTACCATCTATAAAATTGACTTAGTATTGAACAACTTTCATCCGAGACAAAAATTAGTCTATCAAGTTTCTCTGAACTGAATTTTTCTGCATATCTACACCATGACTCTCTTAATTGAATGCTTACAGGATAATGAGAAACAAATTCGACAACATACTCATGCCCATCTGGGTCATCAAAATGTTCTATCGCTAAAAGTTTCCAATGTTCCCAAAGAAAGGGTTGTATAACAGTAAAAATAAACTTTATTGTTTCATCAGTCAAATCTCGATCAGGACGACCAAAATGTTGAATTGTGTTACGCAGCTTGCCAAAAGATTGATAAGTTTCCTGGTTTGGAAAGTCATAACCACTAACTGCCCACAAACGATCCGGTAATTCACTAAACATCAATGTTCGACCATCTTCCATCAACTGAGAAAGTGTAAGTGAGTCCTTTGAGGCTTTTGCTCTTTTGGGAATCTCTTTGAATATCAGAAGGGGATGCTCTTGAGCAATTTTTGATTTCACTAAAATTTCGGCTGCATGAGCTGCTGTCAGAACAGCGATAGAATCTCTTTGCTCAGACTTGTTATAACGCGCTGCACTATTACAAAACACCAGCATATCAATTGCATGAGCTAAAGTCGCTCTCCCAAGGGAAAGCATATTCTCCGCCACATTACTTAAAGTATCATCCATTATGAAAGTAGTCTCCGATAGAAAAACAACTGATATTCGTAGGTTAAAGTTGAATCTTTTAATTCCCCTTCCTCGATCGCAGTTTTCAGCACTGTAGCGATCACACTGACGGTTCAGATAAATCGCTTACGGAGATATATACTCAGATCCATTCCACACTAAATAAGTAACTAGGTCACTAGGATTTACGTCACGAGTGTCATTCGTTAGTTGATAATTTTCAGGATCGATGACTCTTATATGTTTAGATGCTTGGATAACCCCTGGGCTAAATTTTATATTACTACCCTCATCAACACATAATTCACCTGTAGATTTAATTTTCAAGATGTCTTTGTTTCCATTTGTAGATTGAATTTCCAACATGTCTTCTATGCTCATAAAATACCCTTTATTTATTAAACAGAAATTTTTGTATACAATCATATAGTAAGCATTACAGGTAAATCTTGTCAAGTTATGCAAAATTTTTCTAGATAACACTACTGTTGGCGTTTAACCTTGTTGGTAAAGCTGTTCGCAGTTCTCTGGATTTTTACTTCCCAAAAATTTAAACTTTTCCACCTCCAACTTCAACCTTTCATTCTCCATCCTTAACGCCAAAATTTCATTCTTCTGCAACTCAATTAACGACCTTTGACTAATTACCTCACCAAAGGCTTTTTTCCGGTTTTCAATCCCAAACCATCTTTGATAAGTCTTTGTATGTTCATCAACAGTATGACCTAAATTATCTGCTGCTGCTTTTATCGCTATTCCCTGAAGATGCGCTCTAATTGCACAAGCATGGCGTAAATCATAAGGTTGAAATTCAATTCCCACCTTTCTAAACCATCTGGATATATCTCTTCGCATCCAATTAATATTTTGTACAGAAGCAATTTTTTCAACTTTTCTTGCTAAAATATTTAACGGTTTAGGATTTTTTAAATCAAATAATTCTACCCATTCAGGTACAAAAGGAATAACTTCTCTATATCCAGTCTTGGTATTTTTATTCACCTTCCAAGTATGATCTATATTTTGCAGACACATCCACCAATTAATATCCGGTTCTACAAATAATTCCCTTG
Organism: Cuspidothrix sp.; assembly: GCA_046080565.1. Lineage (GTDB taxonomy): Bacteria > Cyanobacteriota > Cyanobacteriia > Cyanobacteriales > Nostocaceae > Cuspidothrix. The sequence goes on from JBJTUF010000044.1 coordinate 3,322, forward strand.
GTCTTAATCCATAAGTCGCCAACATTCCATATACCCAACGCCACATTTCCCATGTGTCTATTTCATCAGTAATATTTGTATTTTTGCGGTTGAGGGCGAATTTTTCAAAGAAATAAAAACCAGATATAATTTTTTCATCATCTGGTATTTCTCGATAAGCAGGAGTGACATGATCTCGTTTAACATCCAATTGAAATCCTAAATTAAAAG
>JBJTUF010000045.1:0-21100 GCA_046080565.1 Cuspidothrix sp.
TGTGATCCACTCTTCCATTGACTGACGTTGGTTTGACTCTGGGTATTTTCATAGTCAATACACAATCCCTGGATTTTGTCAAACTTTATGTTAAGAAAGATGTGGGTAATGGATAGCTTAAAAAGGGGGACTTTGACTCTACTTCCCCCCTTGCTAAGGGCAGTAGGGGGGATCTGTAAGTGCCTAAAATCACAATCTAAAACTTTGCAAACACCCTCTAAATAAGTCCGGGATATAAACCTAACTGTAGCTATGGGAAATTACCGCGCGTTTAACTCATTTAAGCGATTAACTAACAAGGTTTGTTGTTTGCTATCTTCTAATTTTTGAGCGAGGGAAATAGCTCGACTGTACAAATCTTTGGCTTTGGCAAAGTTACCCATTTTTTCATATAATTCTCCAGAGATAGCTAAATATTTTAAATCTTCTGCTGGGTTTCTTTTGGAGTCTGTAATAGCGACACGAGTTTCTAATAGTTGTAAAGCTCGATCATAGCGTCCTACGGCAGCATGGGCAGTCACTAAACCATCAATTGCTCGTATTTGATTAGGACGTTAAAAGCTGCTTTTTGCTAGTCGCATGGCTGCGCCATAACTACCAATAGTATTTTGATAATCACCTATGGCAAGATAAGCATCACCTAGATTATTTAGGGTGTTGGCTTCACCAATAGCATCCCCAAGTTGTCGGCGAAAAGTTAGGGCATATTCACCAATTTTGATCGCTTTATTATATTCTCCTGTTCTGAGGGCAACGAGGCTTAAATTACTTAAAGATAGTCCTTGTCCTTCAATGCTGGTGACATTACGCGCGATGACTAAAGCTTGTTCAATAGTATCTTGGGCAGCAATATTTTCGCCTTTTTCTAGGAAAATAGAACCTAAGTTATTCAGAGCAAAAATTTGATTTTGAAAATCTTGATTATCACGAGATATTGCTAACTGTCGTCGCAGGGAATCTTCGGCATTTTTAATATCATTTAATTGCAGATAGGTATTGGCTAGTAAATCATAGGTTGAACCCTGGGCTTTTAAGTCACCCAAGGAATGATAAATTTCTAAAGCTTCTAGTGCTGATTTTAAAGTTTTTTCAGGAAAGCCCTGGGCTAATTGTTGTTTACCTTGTCTCAGTAAGTTATCTGCTATATTTCGTGATGGTTTACTAGCAGAACTATTTAAAGGGCGGTGAATTTGTTGAGTAATATCAATTGCTTTTACGCCTGTATTTGTAAATAAACAGGTGAATAGTACAATATGAAAAGTTAAGGTTGGGAATTTGGATAAATTGCCTAGATAATTTGTTTTCCCTGGTAAAAAATGCCACTGTTTCATAATATTTAACCTGGAAATTTTAGTGGTGAGTAGATGGTGTTAATAGAAAAATTTAGAAGTCAGAATTTGTATGGTTGAGGATGTTGAAGCAACCGGATGGTGAAAAACTCTTAGTTGGGGCTAAAAGCAATTGTCATTATTATAACTAAAATTCAGATTACAGACTATCTTCACCTAAGTAAATAGCCCGAATATCAGGAGGTAATTTATCCTCTAACATTTGATAACTTTCTTGTAGGGAACTGGCCACTTCAGAGGGAGAAATTTGTTCCCCTTCGGCTTGCAAATAAGCAGCGATTCTAGTTTCACTCCAGTGGAAAGTTTGCGCCATTAAGACGATTAAACGCGACATGGGCGGTAGTTGATCTAATGCCTGTTCTACATAACACCATAACGGAGGTGAGGTATCTTTCAGAGAGTAATAAATCGCTTCGGTAGGCGGTAGTTTAATTTCGTTAATACAAAAAGCAGTGATATTGATTAACCAGTTTTGCATCGTTAAGGCATCTTGTCCTGTAGCTCCTGGGTTTAAATCTAGTCCACCTAATTCATAATAAATATGTCGCCAGATTAGGGCAAACAAATAATCAGCTTGCACAGGCGATCGCGCCGAATGCCGAATTAAACTATAAACTATGGGACTATAACGGCAGAAAATGACTGTAAAATACTTGCCAGAATCAGGATATCGCTGAAATAAAGTCAGTAGTTCGTGGTCGCTGTGATGAAATAGCGACTTTACCAATGGGTGATTAGCTTCAGGAAAGTGGGGAATTTGCACAATCTCTTGACTAGATAATGGTTAAAATATACTAGAAAACGGTAAGAATTTAGGAGTCAGGAGTCAGGAGTCAGAATATTTGTTTGTAGCAGGAATTGTAGACTAAGATTAGACTACTAGAATCTTGATAAACTAGAAACAAGGACTTAACGTTAGTCTTAATTGACCATACTTAAAGTGCCTCCTTTATACCAATTTTTGATAATGTTTGTTCATGGTTATAGCAGCTAGTTCCATTTCGTTCCTGCTTAGTCCACTAACTTTAGGCTCGTTTTTACCCTCTTTACCCTTGGATAGCCTATTTTCTACCCAAGGAATCATGATTATGCTCCTGGCAGCCTATGCTGGTGCTATGTGGATGTTTCTCACCAGCGCTCCCAAAGTTTATACTGTCATGGTGTCAGATTTAGAAATTGCCCGACAGTTATATGAAGGATTGTTAGATTTACCAGTAGCGGAAGTACCTTTGCACTATTATTACAATTATGAGCAAACCATAGGTGCAACAGGTATTGATCCTTTATATATGTCTACAAATCCTAGCTGGTCTAATAGAAACATGACTAATGGTAGTGATGGACTATGGTATCAACTTAAGAAAAATACTCAGTTACATATTATTAGCGGTGCTAGTTTAGGCAAGAAAGATCAACAACGCCATGTTTGTTTTGACCATGATTGCCTAGAATTAATTTTAATGCGCGTGGAACTACGAGGTTTAAAATTCAAAATTCGCAACCAAAAGCCTTTGAATTTCTTAGTTAAAGATTACGACGCACGCATTATTGAAATGGCTGAAGTTACAAATTAAGTAGGTTGGCGTTAAAAATTGTCATTGTAGGAAGGCAAGAGATAAAAGTAGGGGCAATCCCCCCGTGGTTGCCCCTAGAAGATGCAGCTATAGTTCTATCCAGGATGATTAGGACATAATTGATTCTTGAAACCTAATCATAGCAACGGTTTTACTATTGCCTTTTGGCTCTTGCCTGTTGCCTTCTGCTATATATTACAAAAACAATTGCATAAAAACTAACAGGAAAAATTAAGTATGGCAGATAAAACCAAAATTATTCCCCTGAAACTTTCTGACGGCACAATAATTAACGTAGAAGTTACTCCTATGGGTGAACAACCTGTTAGTGCTGAAACCAGAATTTTTCAACAAGCCACAGAAGTTATTAAATCCATTGCTGAAGATGTTTCAGGTACATTAAAAAATATTGGTGAAACAGTCAAACCAGATAAATTTACTGTCAAACTAGGTTTACAAATTGGAGTTGAGTCAGGACAATTGACTACTTTAATTGTCAAAGGAACAGGTACAGCTAACCTGGAAATTACGATGGAATGGGGTAAATAATAGTTAATTCCCTCACAATTGTTGTAAGCTTTTTTATAAAGATACTAAGTGTGAGCAATTAATGGCTAACGAAGAGGATTTACAACGCTGTACAGTGCGCTTAAATGTTGCCAGTAGTCAGGGAACTGGTTTTTTTATTGCGTCAAATTGGATACTTACCTGCGGTCATGTCGTTGAATCTGCGAAAGATAAACCTATAGAGGTATTTTGGAAAGCAGAAAACCAGAATTACACAGCTAGAGTTACGCAATTATATCAATATCCTATAGATTTAGCTTTACTGAAATTACAGGAAGATAGTTTCCATCATCCCTGCGTTGAATTGGATAGTGCAGAACCTAATCTCAACGATGATTTATATATTTTTGGTTATCCAAAGAATAGCGAAATTGATTATTCTCAGGGCGATTCAGCAAGTTTTAAATATGAAGGTATAAGTTTTAAACAGGATATTATTCTCTATAAATTAAAACAAGGTCAAATTATCTCAGGTTTTAGTGGTTCACCTTTACTAAATTTACGAACAGGAAAAATTTGTGGCATTGTACATCTTTCTCGTGATGAAGATAACGACTTAGGAGGAAGGGCAGTTTCGGCTCAAGTTATTAAAGAAAAGTTTCCAGATATTTTCCAACAAAATCAAGAATTTCATCAACAAAAGCCCAAAGGTGAAAATCCATTTGAATATGGTTCTCCTGTTCCTCCAGAAAGGTTTTACGGACGGAAAAGAGAGATTTTAGAAATTAAAAATCGTATTGGTGCAATTAGTCCTCAATGTGCCAACTTGGTAGGATTACGACGCAACGGAAAATCCTCTCTACTGCGATATATTAAAGAGAGAATCAACGAATTTTGTTCACCAGCACAAAAGCCTTTAGTTGTTACCTTAGATTTAACAAATAGGAATTTTCATACTCCAGAGGGGATAATTGAAGGTTTAAGGCGAGAAATTCAGAAACTAACAGGAAATTGTCCTTGGTTAAAGGAAGATAATGAAGATGGATTTGCTGTAGAAGATGGTTTACAGTTATTGGTAGATGCAGGATATCGTTTAATTATTTTATTGGATGAATTTGAAGCTATTGCCAGTAAAAAAGAAAGATTAGAATTGTTTCAAGATTGGGGGGAAGATTGGCGTTCTAAAGCTTCTGCGGGATTATTAACAATGGTTATTGCCAGCAAACGTCCTTTAACTGAAGTTTATGAAACTTTAAGTTTGGGTTCTCCTTTTGCCACTATTTTCAGTATGACTATTTTAGGACCATTGGAGGAAGAAGCTAGACAAGGTATTATCCAGAAAGGATTTTCTACTAATTCTCACCGTTTAGAATGGGTAGATGAGATAGCAGGAGGATTACCTTATTATGTGCAGATGGCAGGGGCGATGTTGTGGCAATATGAGAATCAAGAAATAGCTAAAAAGGAGTTTCTTTTTCAGGCACAACCTCGATTTGAAGAACTGTGGAAAGACTTAACAGAAGTTGAACGTTTAGCATTGCGTTATCAGTTAGGAGGAGGTAATTTACCTAGTCCTACTCCAGCAATTTTAGATAGGCTTCAACGTCATGGGTTATTACGGAAAGATGGGGGTTTATTTAGTAGTGTGTTTGCAGAATTTGTGAAAGGTAAAAGATAAAGCACTCAACCAATAACTTTAATATCATATTGAAAATCAAATGTTACTGTTTTTACGAGAAACTTGGGAGTTATTTTGGTGGGCAATGTTTTGTCCTTCCAGACTTCAGCAACGCATGAATGAATGGTGTCCTCAAGAAGAAAAAGATGGAAACAGACCAGATACAAGTTTTTCGGATATTTTATTTTTTGGAAATTCCCGATTTACTATACAGTATCTTTCAATAATATTGATTTTTAATATTCCTGTCGGAGTGGCGGGAGGAGTGGCGGTCGGAGTGGCGGTCGGAGTGGTGGGAGTCGTGGCGGGAGGAGTGGCGGGAGGAGTGGCGGTCGGAGTGGCGGTCGGAGTGGCGGGAGGAGTGGCGGGAGTCGTGGCGGGAGGAGTGGCGGGAGTCGCTACGTTACCACTGCCTTGGTTTTTGGCTTTTGCAGCTTTAATAGCTTTTGCTCTTGCACCATTCAAAAACCGTTGGAGTTTTATCATTAATACAGTAACTTTAATAGCTCTTTCTGCGGAAAATTTAGGATGGCTTTCAGCATTAGTTATTCCTGTCACTTTACTTAGCTATTACAGAATCATTGACTATATTTTATTTACTAATATTAGTTTTTTGATATCATTTCTAAATCGTTTCTTTCCTCAAAAATTCAGAATAATTTATAGTTTACCTCCCTATACCAGCGAACTTATCTGGCTACCTTTACCTAACCATGACAAATTTGTAGTTTCTGAATTTATTGAAAATCCCCAAGAGTCATTAAAAATATTTCAACATATCCAAACTTTTTCTTTACCAGGATTTCAAATTACCCTACAAAATGCCTTACCTCAAATTATCGCTGACCAACTCCGAAAAATTCAAACTATTCCCGAACTTCTCTTTACTGCTAACTCAGATCATCCTATTTTACCTTTTCTAATTTCTCCTTTTTATCACCTTGATGAAGATAGCGATACCCCTACACCAGAAACACCATTACCAAAAGTAAAACCAGAACTTTCTATCTTACTTCCTAGCTTACAAACTATTGTGAGAGATATTCAATCTGCACTGGAAAACCAGAATATAGCCTTACGAGAACGAGGATTAGAACGTATCAGTAATAATCTGGCTATGTTAAAACTTCAATTACCAGCACTGGGACTAAAAAACGAAGCCATTAAACGGTGGACACCTGTATTAGAACGTTGGCAAAGGGTAATTGAACTAGAACAAAGTGAACAACGTAAACGCTCTCAAGGTGAACTAATTAACCCCTTCCAATATGGAAATCCGGTGCGACTGAATCAAAAAGATTTATTTAAAGGTCGTCAGAGATTTGCTGATGAAGTTGTCCGTCGAGTTCTCAACCGTGACCGTCCCACTCTAGTTTTACATGGACCCCGACGCTGTGGTAAAACCTCTTTTTTGTATAATTTACCCCGTCTATTTCCCAGTGATATTTTGCCCGTGTTTGTAGATATGCAGAGTGCAGCAATTACTAACAAAGAATCTGATTTTTGTTATGGTTTAGTTCGGGCAATTCATAAAGACTGTAAAAGTCAAGGAGTTCAATTACCAACTTTACCAAAACGTGAACAATTTGAAAATAGTCCCTATACAAATTTAGAAGATTGGTTAGATACAGCACTTGAACAAATTGGAGAAAAGCGTATTCTTCTGAATCTGGATGAATTTGAAAAAATCGGAACTGCCATTCAAGAAGGAAAGTTAAGTTTACATTTATTTGATCAACTGCGCCACTTGATTCAACATTATGATCAACTTGGGTTTCTGTTTTCTGGTGTGCAAACTTTAGAAGAATTGGGTCCAAATTGGAGTAGTTATTTTATCAGTGTAGTGCCGATAGAAATGGTCTATCTTGAACCTCATGAAGCTGAGGAATTACTGCTGAATCCTGATCCGGCTTTTAAACTTCGTTATGATACGGGTATTGTAGAAGAATTATTAAAAATTACCAATTGTCACCCCTACTGCTTGCAATTATTAGGTGCATCAATGGTAAATCAAGCTAACTTTAACCGTACTGATTTAATTACTCCTGAACTTCTACAAGCTGCTATTAATGAAGCATTTACTTCTGGTGAACCTTATTTTACAAATATTTGGACAGAATTTACAGGCACAAACCCAGAAGAAATAACAATTGGTCAAGATTTATTATTACAAGTTGCGAAAACAGATAATTTAATTTTTATTAATACCCCAATTGCTAAAAAGGTATTAACTCGTTTGGTACGTTATCATATCTTACAAGAAATCAATGGAGTATATGATTTTGAAGTTCCTTTGTTAAAGCAATGGGTGAGAAAGAGGGCAGTAAAAAGTTAATTGTTGTTTATTAATCAGAGACGTGATAAACATTGTTAGGACTTACAAATTTTAAGGAAATCTAGGGGGTTGAGATTACTTGCTTACGCCGCAATGACAGTATTTGCAGTAGGTTTTGCGTAAAGCATTGATTTAAGTAGGGTTTGCTGAAAAAGTCTTTCCCTGGAGGTAGGCAATAGGCAACAGGCAATAGTTTGGGCTATATTTAACAACCAATTTTTTCCTTTTATCAGACCCAAAATGCACGCTTTTAGGAGTATCTTCCTCAAAAACCTTGCATCTACTTTCTTTTCTACAGCCTCAAACCTTTGATTTCTCTAGGTTTCACATTTATTCAATAAGCCCTAAGTAGGTGAAGAAAAAAATTTAAATGATGTTTGGGAGTATTTTATGGTAGGGGTTTGTGTATGTGTATATAGTTTTTTCTATAAAATTGTCAACTAGGAAATATAGCTGTAGCCAGGATAATTAGGACATTATGAATCTTTGAAACATATACAGCGGTTTCGTAAGTTATGAGGTAGAAGGTTAACAGGCAGGATGCCTGTTCCACAAGGATTTTATGATTACAGCTTGTAGGTCATTGGTATGAAATAGGCTGTATATAACAAGGCTTTTCCTCCTGCCTCCTGACTATGGCTCTAATTCCCAATGACGACTAAAATAAGTTTTGTAACTGCCCCATTGACCAAGGGGGGAAGAGGAGATAATTAACGGATAATTATGGGTAAGCAGCGCGTTCTGTCGGGAGTTCAACCAACTGGTAACTTACACTTGGGTAACTATTTAGGTGCTATTCGTAACTGGGTAGAAATCCAAGACCAGTATGAAAATTTCTTTTGTGTGGTAGATTTACACGCTATTACTGTACCACATAACCCCGCCACCTTAGCGGCTGATACTTATAAGATCGCGGCGCTTTATTTAGCTTGTGGTATTGATTTAAACCATGCTCACATTTTTGTTCAGTCTCATGTTTCTGCCCATAGTGAACTGACTTGGTTACTAAATTGTATTACTCCCTTGAACTGGTTACAAGATATGATCCAGTTTAAGGAAAAAGCTGTTAAACAAGGTGAAAATGTTGGTGTTGGGTTGTTAGATTATCCTGTGCTGATGGCGGCGGATATTTTGCTATATCAAGCTGATAAAGTGCCTGTAGGTGAAGACCAAAAACAACATTTAGAACTGACGCGGGATATTGTCAACCGGTTTAATCATCAGTTTGCTAAAAAAGCACCTGTATTAAAATTACCAGATCCTTTAATTAGAAAGGAAGGTGCAAGGGTGATGAGTTTGACTGATGGAACTCGGAAAATGTCAAAATCAGATCCTTCGGAATTAAGCCGCATTAATATTTTAGATTCACCAGAGGAGATTACTAAGAAGATTAAACGGTGTAAAACTGATTTGGTGCGGGGTTTAGCTTTTGATGATTTAGAACGTCCAGAATGTCATAATCTGTTAACTCTGTATATGCTGCTGTCTGGGAAAACTAAGGAAGAAGTAGCAACAGAATGTGCAGATATGGGTTGGGGACAATTTAAACCGCTATTGACAGAAACGGCGATTCATGCTTTGAAGCCAATTCAAGATAAATATCAGGAAGTGATGGCGGATAAAGGTTATTTAGAGTCGGTGTTGCGGGATGGTGGGGAGAAAGCTAGGGCGATCGCTAACCAAACTCTCGCAGATGTGAAGGCTGCTTTAGGTTTTACTGTTCCTCTTTAGGGTTTAGGCTGTTAGGTGTAATTTGCTTTACCCTAGTAGAAAACTGAACTGATTACATTATGCCGGATACCCATAGCTTTAGTGCTTTTAATAACTTCCGTAAAGCAGCCCAAGCAGGTGAATTTTTAATCACAGCCGAAGTTGCACCTCCCAAGGGTGGAGATCCCACCCACACCATTGAAATGGCGGCGACTCTTAAGGGAAGGGTTCATGCTGCCAATATTACCGATGGTAGCCGTGCAGTGTTGGGAATGTCTTCATTAGTGGCCTCGGCCATTTTATTGCACCATGGTATTGAACCAATTTGTCAGTTTGCTTGCCGCGATCGCAATAGAATCGGATTACAAGCTGATTTAATGGGCGCTCATGCTTTGGGTATCCGCAATATTTTAGCCCTGACAGGCGATCCTATAAAAGCAGGTGATCATCCTGATGCAAAAGCCGTTTTTGATCTGGAAGCTGTGCGATTGTTGCAGTTAATTAAAAACATGAATCAGGGTGTTGATTTTAATCATAAACCTTTAAATGATGGAGGATTAGATTTATTTGCGGGTGCAGCCGTAGATCCGCAATCAAAAAGTTGGTCAGGTCTACAAAGTCGGTTTGAAAAGAAAATAGCAGCCGGGGCGCAATTTTTTCAAAGTCAATTAATTACCGATTTTGAAATCTTAGAAAAGTTCATGGATAAAATTGCCTCTAGTTACAATAAACCAATTTTGGCAGGAATTTTTCTGTTGAAATCAGCAAAAAATGCCCAGTTTATTAATAAAGTTGTTCCTGGTGTGAATATTCCCGATCACATTATTGATAGACTAGCAAAAGCCAAACATCCTCTAGAAGAAGGTATGAAAATTGCCGCCGAACAGGTGCAAATTGCCGAGGAATTGTGTCAAGGTGTACATATTATGGCGGTGAAGCGGGAAGATTTGATCGCACCGATTTTAGATTTAGCTGGGTTGGGAAAGATGACTTAGCCGCATATATAGCGGTTCTTTTGTTGAGTAAAATACAAAAACCCCATCCCCCAACGGAGGCTACGGTATAGACACAAATAATTGCGTTTAACTAAACCCTCACGGAAACGCCCCCTAAATCTCCCAAGTTTCGGGGAGTTGCAAATTCTTATTCCCCCAGAATTGGGGGTTAGGGGGCGAAATAAGCACAAGAGAAAGACAGTTCATACCAAATTTATGTGAAGCTGGTGATGTTTATTAGCCCCCGGTGTTGCCGTCCCGTCTTGCAAGGCTACGGTGTACACAGAAGTTTAATCAAGTTGCCTAATAGGGTTTTCATGCCCCCTAACCCCCAATTCTGGGGGAATAAGAATTTCAAAGTCCCCCAAATTTGGGGGATTTAGGGGGCTAAATAATCACAAAACAAAGACAGATAAGACTTGTGTGTACACCGTAGCCTTAGAAAGGGGGGAAAATTAATCAAAGTCCCCCTTTTCAAGGGGGATTTAGGGGGATCTATAAGGCTTATAGTTATAACTAGCAACTTGGGTTAAGTAGTGAGACAGAATTAATTACACAATGTCATTGCGTTAGCGAAGTGTGGCGTTAGCCATATGGAACGAAGTGAAATGACGCAATCGCAAGGGTTGTGATTGCGTCCCTTCGCTTGCAATGACTGTAAATATTTTTGTCCAATTACTTATACTGCAACTAATATTCTAATTGTTTGATGAACTTAGCAGTAGCAGGGGTAGCCCGGAAAGATTGACCATTGTACAAAAATATCAGTTCATGTGATTTAGACTCAGATAGTCGTGGTTCACACTGGTCATCGTTACTTCTGGTAACACCTTTTGATTCTCTGGCTTCTGTGACTTTTATAACCAGATCAGAACGTTTATCTTGGTTAGTGTCTCGTAATGTAAAATCTTGGATTCCCACATCATAAAAAGGTGGACGACAAGTAGCTGTATTAGACTGAGCCTTTAATAGATTGATATTTTTGATTTTAGTTGTACCGATCTCTAAATGATTCAGCCATGTGATGGAATAACCTTGTCCTATATATGAACCTTCACAAACTAGGGAATCACGACCTGTTTTATTAGAGATTTTTAAACAACCATAAGAACGCAATCCTTGTTCATATAGGATTCTAGACCAGCCCTGATTAGTACGCCGCAATAAAACAGAACCTCCCCAATTACCTGCATGGGGTTCACAATCTCCCAAGTCTACCAATGCTTCACGAATACCAGCTTTGGTAAAACTGCCATAAACTACAGATTTTAAGGTAGCAGTTCCATGATTATAACTGGTAAATGACGGACATTTTTTGCAAACAATCTGTCCTTCTTCTTGTGCAATATTCCCAGAACCACAAATACTTTGCATCAGGGCAATAGCATCTTTTCGGGAGGGAACTATACTATCTTTTTTGACCTCTTGTGCCAATGTTTTGGTAGTGCTTGTTTACAATGATAATACTGTAATCACTGCTAATATTGTGGTGTTTAAAATAATTTTCATATTTTTCTCTCAGAATTTATTGTTACTAAGCTGTTCAATGTTTTTTTGATCAGGAATAGAAGCACCTAAATTATCTAGTTTTCCACAAATTATCTTATGTTGAACTCAGATTGTATTAAGGAGCTAGGAATTGTAAATCTGTTGCCATACCAGATGAATATTCTAAAATAGTTTCTGGTTTGGGAATTACAATCAAAGGCGAATCTGTATATCCGCGACTTTCATAACGAACTCTTGACCACTTTTCTGTCCTAGTGTCATAGTCAAAAAATCGCGTTGCTATGTCAAGCCATCCTTTATTTCTGGTTTTTAAAATCCCAATAGAGGGTTCATTTTTTGAGCCAGCAACACCGGAATATCTGTCAGTTTGAACAGCAGAGATTCTTTTATATTTGTTGCCAACTTTTGTATATATATAAATCCCACAGCTACGGTTAGTACAAATTCGTCCTCCTATTGGATAGAATATAGCTTCCTTGATGCCATCGTTGTTAAGATCAACAAAAAATATTCTGTGGTCTTTGCTTTCTCTAAAATAAGAACTGGAATCATCCTGATATTCCAATAATAAATCTTGACGGATAGCTGTGATTAGTGCTGGTGATAGTTCTTGGTTATTCATCATAGAAATGTTTTTACGTTGGGGTTGCATATTTGCAGATGAATTTGGTAAACTTGCTGTGCAACTAGAAGATTTAAATTGTTGATAAATTTGACTTTTATCTGGTTGCTCAAAGACATAATTCAATAATTTATTTAGTGCTTCAAGAGGTCTAGGATTATTGAAAGGAATTTCACCATTACTACTGACAAATTTACCATTCGTAAAACTTCCCGAACCTAAAAAATTGCCTTCTTTGAATAAAACTTGCCCGTTATTAGTTATGATTACTCCATTAGATAAAATACCTGTATTAAAGCGGCCATAACCTTCACCAGTTGAAATAACACAAACACGACCTTTAGTATTAGAAGGATAGATATGTCTAATATCTTCATACCCATACCATACACCTATAAAAGGTGCTAGTTCTGGCTCAACTTTTGACCAACCAGTTACAAAAGATTCTCTTATATTTTTTTCTGTTTGAGTACGTCTATCCTGAATATAACCAGCACCTACAGTATTATTTTTAAGTCTGCTAATTTCTTGTTGAAGGTCTTGACGTAATTTCCTTAGTTCTGCATTTGTGGGTTGTCGAGTCTGGGCTAATACTGATAATTCATTAGCACCCAAAGTTATTAAACTGAGTCCTAAGATAAATAGCGATCGCTCTGCGTATCCTAATACTAATTTTGTAGTCTTTAAAATGGACTTCATAGATGTTCCTTAAAAAGCTTAAAAATTTAATCAATAGGTTCTTAAGTGGAAGAAATGCTATAACTTTCGTAATAAAGTCAACCAAGGGATTAGATATCAGGACTTATGCAACTGCCACATTAGTAAGGTGCTTCAGACTGCATAAATCCTATAATTTATAGCTGTAGCCAGGATGATTAGGACATAATTGATTCTTGAAACCTAATCATAACGAGGGTTTTACTATTGCCTCTTACCTTCTGCCATGACAGATTTTTGATATCTGACTTTGCGCAGCGTGCCGTAAGCCATACTCCTAAACTCCTTAACTTGTGTGCCTCTTACTTAATTTATTCGCGCTGACTCTGCATCATTTCCAGAATTTGAGGAGGAAGTTCTCGGACTATATGAAATGGAAAGAGGCGAGTTGAGGCAACTTGTGCATAGTCAGACGTAAGAAAAGGCGCATATTGACTAGCTTGAGGGGTTAATTGTGCAGCCATGGCAAGGGTGATACCACAGAGAAACTTCCGCACGTCTTTAGCTTGTTCGCCAGTAATTTCTTGGCTCAAAATTGGGTTGTCGGGAATGAAACTTTGATCTATGGTAAAATCAGGGTCTTTGACACTTAAATGACTAGCTCCAAGTACACCTACTAACCATTTAGGAGAACGAATTTTGGCAAAACCAATGATTTGTTCTGTTAATGCGGGGGTGGTTTTATCTGCGGAACTGGCGAAAACCAATGTCGGGATTTCTATTTTGGCTAAACCACTCTCACCAAACATCAGAGATGATATAGGATTAAGAGCGATCGCTTGTTTAACTCTTGCATCTCGTAATTGATAGGTTTTTAGAGGTAATTCTTGCGCTACACATTGCAGCACTTCACCTAAACTCCCTTGAGCCAAATTTTGCTGACACTTTTGTTTAAGGCTATCAATTTGTAACTCACCTCCAGCTATTGCTAAAGCAGTACCACCACCAAAGGAATGACCCACAACCATGACATTATTAGTTGCCAGCTTACCTTGTAAGGGATTATTAGCTGATTGATTCACCTTTTCTAATTCATCAAGAATAAAACTGATATCACGCGGGCGGTCTAAAAATTCTTGGGGTACAACCAGTCGTTTTTTACCTCGGTAAGCAGCATTACTACTAGCTTCATTACTACCAGGATGTTCTAGGGCTGCAACCGTATAACCATGAGAAGCCAAATGTTTTGCTAAATAACGCAAGTCAGTCCGCACTGAACCCAAACCATGAGAAAAGACAATTAAGGGTTTATTTGCCGTTGCAGTGTTTGAAAAATAAATATCTACAGGAATTTCTCGCTCTCGCTTTTGGTCTTTGTCACTTAACTTAAGTGTTTCTACTGCTGCTTGTCCTGGTTCAGAGGGATCAAAAGGAGAATTAAATTTTACATCTCTGGGGTTAAGTTGGGGAGAAATTGCCAACATAAACTGCTGAGTCCGGAAAAAAGCACTATTCAAATTCCGCAGTACATTAATCGCCTGGGGTAAATCAATTTCTAAGCTTTGACTAGGATAAGCTCTAATAAAACTGAGTAGAGATAAGCCCTGTGGCGAATTTGCCCCTAAAATTAATCCGGCTCTCATAGCTTGCACCCCGGCTTTATCCTTACGAGTAATAGCCCTAGAGATATCACGGAGAATAGTTGTACCAATTTGCGTATTGATTAATCTATCTAAAGTTACAACATTGATAGGAACCCTACTTTTTAATCCCCCCAGCAAAAACTCGCGTTGCTGCGCGGTCATCCTTTTGGTGTAAAGTTCTAAACTAGCTGGTAATTTGCTAGTTTCCGCAGATTTTTGCAAGTCTGCTAAAGTTACAGATTCCTCTAAAGGCCCATAGCGAATGACCACTGTATCTGCGGCTTTTGCAGAGGTATTAACTACAAAAAACGGTGTGAGAGCAATAGTACAAAATGCACCTGCAAATATTTTGAAATTCTGCCAGTTTTTCCCTGTAAACATCTTGCTATAGAACTCCAATTTGATGATTGCAAAGATAGTTAACTTATCTATCTTCTCTGAGAGGATGTTGTCAAAGTATGATCCTATAATTTTTAGCACAATTTTATCCCTTCCTAACCATAAAAACCATAACAAGCAACTTGATTAAACTTCTCTGTACACGATAGCTTGATAAGGGAGGATTAAGGGGATAATAAACATTTGATACATAACTTATAACTTTTCAAACATCCTCTGATGAGGATATCGTGCAACCGTCAACCATTCAACCTTGCAATCCCAGCCCTATTTAGGGGTTACACCAGAAAGTCTTTCCGTAAGGTTAGGCAAAAGTTTGGACTATCTGTCATCCCCAAATTTTTGGATTTATCCGACCTAAAATGCACGCTTTTTCATCTTCTGTTATCCTCCTCTGTGTCCTCTGCGCCTCTGCGGTTCGTTCCTATCTAAATTTTGCGCATCTTTATACAGAATTGGTATTACCTGTCACTTCTGATCACCACAAGACTTTTTCAGCAAACCTTATTTAAATGAAATCAATAGACATCTCCAGAAACCTCACTTCTTAAATCCAAAACATAAAAAATTAGTGGTAATTCATAAACTACCACTATGTAAACAACAGGTTTTTAATTAAATTGTGTCTATATCCTCATCCACAAAAATTGACTTAATACCGATAAGTATCCCATTGGTCTGTACTGTGACGTGGACGACCGTAATTATTTATCGTAGTTGATGGGGTTGAGCCTCTAGAATTAGCTAGTTTTTGTTCAACAATGCTAGCTACATTTTCCCATGATAAATCTTCCCGTTGTAATATTATTTTTAATTTTTCTAAGGCGGCATTTGCGGCTTGATTATTTTCATTATTCTCTGATGAATTTTGGATCAGATCACTCTCTCTTAAAGGGTCTATTTGTACAGCAACAATAGCCTGATGTACCGCTTGATGAATCTGCTCTTTAAATTCAGTTTTAGCGCGAGTTAATTGTCTCTGCCAACCTCGCTTACTAGTTGCATACAAAGATGGTAGGCGATTTAAAGCATAAGCAACTACATCCGGAGCTTTAATATATCTAACTATTTTTGGCGGTAATAATTGAATTTGTCTATAAACTTCCTCGGTTACTAATAATTCCATGACATTATTAGAACTAGAAACAATACTTAATCTAGTTGATGTATCTGAATATTGGGTAGGTAATGAAGGCCGTAATGTAGACATATTTACCTGCTGATGTATTAAGTATATGAAGTGACTTCTTCCTAAAAGTTTATATCAAAAACTGGCTAAGTTTTTTCTATGCTTTTATTCATTACTAATACTTAGTCTATCTCTTGAATATATAGAATGTAAATGAGAATTTTATTTAAGATGGTAATCTTATTCCAATCTTTAAATTTCTATAGATTTTATCTAGGCTTTATCACTGAATTTTAGTAAATTCATGACTAATAACCTAGAAATTTTACAGATGACTAATATTTCATGCTTGAAAGACACTTAGGGTGAGTTAACGGTTCTGTAACGCATCCTAAACTTTACCTAACCTATCCTACAAATCCTGGGATTTGCCCAAAAATCAAATACTAATACTATATCTTACATCATTATCATGATTACCAACATCTAAGTAAGTAGGTAGGTGTTGAAATTTATCTTTGAGCTAAGGCAAGAGGGAAGAGAGAAAAGACTTTGAAGAATTGTAACATATCTTGATTTTTCAAGCCGACTTAGTTAATCATCTTGATGATTTATTAAAATGGTGTATCCAAAATAACTTTATTAATCAGGTTGAAGATGTCAATGACGGGAGAATACAGGTAAAAGGCAAATGCTATAAATATAGAGGATTATATCTTTTGCCCTGTATAAATAGAGCGTACTTCACCATTACGGCGAATAATGGCCTCGCCATTAGTAACATCTACTAATGTCCAACCGGTAGACCCAATATTTTCACCAATATTGATTCGGCGAGTCACACCATCCATTTTAAATAAAGCTACGGATTTTTTCCCTAATTCCAGTAGTCCTTCCAACTGTGCAGAATAAGTGGGTGCTGAAATTGGCTGTGGAATATTAACAGGTTCTTGTGCTGGTACTGGTGGGGCAATAGTTGGCAGTTTTGGAGGTATAACTTTGATTGGTTGAGGATTAACCTGTACGGTGTTAACTTTGGGTTGAGATACTGATGGTACAGGATTTACAGGGGTGTTTGTTACTCCAGAATATGCAGATGGTGGGATGGGTACTGGGGGAACAGGTGGTAATTGATAGCGAGGTGGTTGAGACTGATAAACAGGAATATATATCCGCTCTACCACATTTGGAGGAGTTAGACTACTGGGAGTAGGTGGGATATTACTAGCTGCTAGGGGTAAGGGCAAAGTTGCTGTTGGTTGAGTATTGGGTAGAGGTAAGGGAGTTGTTTGGTTAAGATTAACAGTGGGGAATCCAGAGTTAAGAGTTGTTTTATTATTGTTTGTTGCTTGCTGTTCAATCACAGTCAAGGCTTCTAACATATAATTTACTAAATCTAGTTGAGCATCTGGTTTGACTGCCACAGGTGATGATGTCTGGATAGTTGAAAAACTGTGATTTGTTAGCTGGGTGGTTACAGTTGTCAATAAACCAGACTCGATGGCGTAAACTATCCCCAAAGCAGTTCCAGTTAAACTTAATCCCATAAATATCAGTTTAGTGATACTACTCTTTTCTGCTTGAGTTTTCCGAGTAATAGCCCGAACTGATGGAGGATTGACTATCAATGCAGACGCTTGTACATTTTTAATTGTTGGTGGAGATTGTAGTGGGATTTGGACTGCTGATGGCAAAACTACATCTGGCATTTTGAAACTCATAGTTTGTCCAGATATATGTTCTTGTCTATCTCTAGGATAATTGCGCTTTTGGCGGCCATCGAGAATGCTATCAATATCATTAAAAAGTTCATCCATTAAGCCTTCAGCATAGGTTTCTATTGTCCAAGGTTCTTGAGTAACAAAATCTATGGCTAAGGCCGCACTGGTACTATCGGGAACTTCAGAAGTAAGTAAATTATTGGTGGATTTAGGTAGCATAGGCTTTTGTGTTTGTAGTGGAAAATATAGTAAGTAAATAGACGAGAGTAAATCAAGCTAAATTAAGTCATGTAAAAATCTGGATTTCAGTTTGTAGTGAGGACTTCAAGTAGGTAGGCATTGAAATTTATCGTTGATGTAAGGCAAGAGGGAAAAGACTTTGAGGAATTTTGCATTTTGTAACATATCTCGATTTTTTTCAAGCTGAATTACTTAGTCCTCAAATGAGGAATAAATTCCTCTCTAAGAAGTTTAAATTATTAAGTCGGTTTTTAGGTGAGAGGTGGCAGGTATGGTAAAGCTGTCTATATTGTTCTCATCTTTTATTTGATCTAATGGTGTTAAATTGTACTCTGTTTTGGCAGTTTTGATCATTAAAGATCATAAAATTTTGAAATCTCCTTCTGACTCCTGAACTAGGATCTAACTGCTGGACTTGGGGTAAGTTCAGTCTGAACTGGTTTGTTTTTGGCTATTTCCAAATATATCAAGAGAGCATTGATGTCGGCTGGGTTCACGCCGCCTATTCTAGATGCTTGGCCAATAGTTAGGGGTTTAACTTGATTGAGTTTTTCTCTCGATTCCTTGGATAAGGTATCAATTAGTGAGTAGTCTAAATCACTAGGTATTTGACGATTGGCTTGACGGGCAACTTGTTCAATTTGATTTTGTTGTCTGGCTAAATAACCAGCGTATTTAATGTCAATTTCTGCCCCTTCTTTTTCGGCTTGGTTGAGGGTGGGGTTGCCAATGCCGTGGCGTTCTAAGTCTATGTAATGAATACCAGAGCGTCGTAATAGGTCAGCTAGGGTAATAGAGCCTTTAATTGCTTGTTGGGTATTTTGAGCGATCGCTTGCCCTACGGGATCATTTTCTTTAATTCTTGTTCCATGCAAGCGTTCTTTTTCTGCGGCAATTTGGGCTTGTTTATGAGTAAACAAATCCCAACGCCGATCATCTATTAAGCCAATTTCTCGCCCCAAGGGTGTCATCCGTAAATCAGCGTTATCAGAACGCAGTAATAAGCGATACTCTGAACGGCTGGTGAGCATTCGATAGGGTTCTCGTAAATCCTTTGTACACAGGTCATCAATTAATGTACCGATGTAACTTTGCTCACGGGGGAAAATAATCATTTCCTCATTTCTCACAAACCGGGCTGCATTGATACCGGCTACGATACCTTGAGCCGCAGCTTCTTCATAACCAGTAGTCCCATTTACCTGACCTGCACAAAATAAACCGGGAATGTTCTTAGTCATCAATGTGGGATAACACTGAGTAGCGGGTAAATAATCATACTCTACTGCATAAGCAGGGCGTAACATCACACAGTTTTCTAAACCGGTCAAACTCTGTAACATCAAAATTTGCAAAGTTTCAGGCAACCCAGTAGAAAACCCTTGAATATAAAGTTCAGGAATATCTCTGCCTTCTGGTTCAATAAAGATTTGATGACTTTCTTTATCGGCAAAGCGGACAATTTTATCTTCAATGCTAGGACAATAGCGGGGTCCTTTGGCTTCTACCCAACCACCATACACCGGTGACAGGTGTAAATTTTCCCGAATTAAACGATGGGTTTCTGGAGTGGTGCGGGTCATGTGACAAGGAATTTGTTCCCGTTCTACCCACATTTGGGGATCAAAACTAAACCAGCGCACCTCTTCATCCCCTGGTTGAATTTCCATTTTACTGTAATCAACGGAACGTTTATCTACCCGTGCTGGTGTGCCGGTTTTCAGTCTACCAGTTTCAAATCCTAAGCGGTTGAGGGTTTGGGTTAAACCTTCGGCGGCAAATTCTCCTGCCCTGCCTGCAGCCATTGATTTGTTACCTACCCAAATTTTGCCACCTAAAAATGTGCCAGTGGTGAGAATGACGGCTTTGCAGTGGAAGGATACACCAAAATAAGTTTGTAAGCCTATAATTTCATCATTACTATTCAGGATTAAATCTGTTACCATGCCTTCCCGAATTGTCAAATTTTCTTGATTTTCGACAATTCCTTTCATGATCGCCGCATATTCTCGCTTATCAGTTTGCGCCCGCAATGCCCATACTGCCGGACCCCGTGAAGAGTTGAGGATGCGTTTTTGCAGATATGTCCGATCTGCCATTTTCCCAATTTCTCCACCTAAAGCGTCTATTTCATGGGTTAATTGGGATTTGGCGGGGCCACCAACTGCGGGGTTACAGGGTTGCCAAGCAATTTTATCTAAATTAAGGGTTAATAACAGAGTCCGACAACCGAGGCGGGCAGTAGCAAGTGCGGCTTCGCAACCAGAGTGACCTGCACCGACGACAATTACATCATAAGCGTCTTGGAATTCTACGGAATTGTGCATGGTCATAAGCTGTTGAATAATTGAGAAGTTTAAGAAAAACCTTTTCTCTATTTTATCTTATGGGTTAGTGTATCTCTGACTGGAATCGAAGAGATAGCTTCCCAAAGGTATGGGTCATAGAAGAACGCCTTCTTTACGTATGTTCCTGAGTAATGAACCGTTGCGGGTTTGATAGTGGGTTTCGTCCATGAAGAGACAGCTAATGACAACATTATATTCTAGGGAAAGATCAGCGATCGCTTTACCCGTGCGTTTGATTTCTTCACCGGGGTTAACGGGAGGTTTCAGCACTACTAACACATCTATATCTGATCCTGGTTCTGCATCACCACGAGCTTGAGAACCAAAGAGGGTGAGGTTTTGTAGGCGATCGCCATACAGGTCAGTGAGTTCTTGTTTGAGGCGCGTGAGAATAGGTTTAATGTTCATGGTTAAGCAAGCTCATAACGAGTATCATCAACATAAAGAATGATTTTTTCGCAATTATTTCTAAACATCAAGAAACTGTCTATATCCAGATCAGATTGAATACTAAGTATATTTTTCAATTTATTTAGTTTTTGACTATCCTTATATCAAATTAATATGAAGCTGCATAGAATAAAATATCAAGAATAATTAAACGCAGATGGACGCAGATGAACACAGATAAAGATGGATTAATCAATGGATTTCAAGATTATGTGCAGCTTCATATAAAATTGG
>JBJTUF010000046.1:0-8570 GCA_046080565.1 Cuspidothrix sp.
TGGGGTACATCAAATGTTCCAAAAAACTATAGAAGAATTAATGCAATTTAGCCGCTATCGGTTGAAGGATTACATCAAAGGGCAAAGAGCTATGAAGCTTGCTCTCTCTAGCTTCTAGCTATCTTGTCCTCCTGTCAGGAAATAAACACAAGATTTTTAATCTGATTTTTTTGTAATTCTGAATCTATGGGAGCAATGAGCCAATTATAAATTTTCTTAGATAAATTTAATCTTTTTTGGTTAAAAATTCTTTCCCGTGGACTGGCTAAAGTAGCCCGCATTAATTTGAGATCAGAGTCTATTTCGGCTTTAGATAAGTAAGTTGTATTTTGATAAAAACGTTTACCAGGTAACGCGACAATTACTTCTAAACGATCTTGCAGAATAATACTATAAAAAATAGCAGATGTACTATCAAGCTGATCAATTTCTACCGGTTTGGCATCTAGACAAGCATTGCGGAAAAAATTATCTAATTCTGCTAATTGTAATGATTCTAATACCTCTCTAGCTTCCTTTAAATTTTCTTGACTTGCTCCCGGTTGCAATAGTAAATCCACCAGTTCTCGATATACTGGTTCTACACTTTCTCGGAAAGAAAATTGTACTTCAGAACTAATTGCCACTAAATCTGTGCGTAAAGATTTTAAAGTTTTTACTGACTGAGAATAGGCCGCTATGGCTGGTTTATTTTGTTTTTGGATTTTGAGAATTCTACCTAATTGCCATCGCCATTGATAACTCAAATCTGGGGCATTATTACCTTGAGAAATTAACAGGGCTTTTTCTGTAAGTTGTTTGGCTTCAGGATAACGTTTATTTTTTTCATGTAAATTACCTAAAATCCCCATAGCATAACTTTCCGCCCTTTTATCTTCTAGCTTTTTTGCTAGTTGAATTGCTTTGGCTAGTTCAGGGGCGATTAAAGATGGTGAATAATGTTCTTTAGGTAATTTTAACAAAATTTTTCCTAAAGTAATCCGGGCATAAACTGCTGTACGACTAGGTGGTAATGTGGTAAAACTCTTTTGAATTTCTAGTATTAATGCTTTAGCTTCATCAATTTTTTTTGACTCAATCAGAGCTTCTAATTGGTTTAACTGTGCCTGAATTAATAAATCAGGTGTGGGTGATTTTTTAATAGCTTTGCTATAGTATTCTAAAGCCTTGGGAATATTATTTTCTATTCTGGCTGTTTTGCCTAAACTTAGCAGTGCTTCTGTAATTGCACCAGCAGCAGATATTTTTTCGGCTACTTCTAAACTGCGAGTTAAAGTTTGCCCAGATTCTTTTAATTTACCTATTCCCCTTTGAATATCTCCTAAAGTTTTGAGTCCTTTAGCTTTAAGTAGTGTATTCTTTTCATTATTCAGAGTTATTTGAGTTTCTGTTAAAGTTTTTACTGCTTGAGTATATAGTCCTAATGCCTGTAATGCTTGAGATTGATTAATTTGACTGCGGACTAATCCTATATTATTTGCCTGTTTTTTATATGTATTGGCTGCCAGTTTCCAACTATCTAAAGCTTCTTGAGAATGACCCATAGATAGTTGTATTTGCCCTTGTACTTCTAGGATTTCTGCAAATAGTTTGTCTCGTTGTGGAGAAGTGGCTATTGGTTGAATCTGTTTCAAAATATTATCTATAACTTGTTTACCTTCTGGCAATTTTCCCGTTTTTTGGTAAATTAAAGCTAGATTTCTTTTAGCTGTTATTTGACCAATGATATCACCTTGAAGAGTGTAATTTTTAATAGCTTGTTCTAATAATGAAATAGCGGCGGGAAATTGACCATTTTCATATAATTTCTGTGCTTGTTGTTCTAAAGATAGATAATTAGCGGTTGTTTTATCTATATTAGTATTATTGATGGCTGTTATGGCATTAACATTTTCAGCCTGTAAAGTACAAGCTAAAGATAAAATACTAAAAGTTAAAATAGATAGTTTTTTCATTGGGATTTTGTTTATTAATTTGTGTAAAAAATCCACTAATTGTCATTTCTTGTATCATTGCTTAAACAATTAATTTCTAACTATAGGAATTGTATTTGATTTTTGATAGCTTGCGTGGTCTAGCCATACAAATTCCCTAGATAAAAAGCCTCTATGGGTAAGGGTTTAGCAGTGCTAAACCCCTACATAAATCAAATCGGACTGCTATAGTTAGAGCATCCAAAATCTTCTTCCTGAGTAATTTTGATTTAATATTGATAAATAGATAACATATTTTACAGATAAAATGATACCACTACATAGGTTAATTATCAATAGTAACTTATTGATTTTTTACTTCAAAATCTTAATTTTTTATGGAAAAATAGGTAAAATAGTATTTACACTTACTTATAAGCGATTAATAATCAATAACTAGAGTCATAAGAACTAGATTTTATCAACAAATCTTAATATATTCTCCTAATCAAACTAGGATTGGTATATTTAGTGTAAAAATATTTCTACTGAAAATAAGCTGCAAAGAAAATTATGACTTTATCTCCTAGCCTCAAAGGTGCATTTGCTCATCCTGTACTGAAAGTAATTAGCGGTTTGAATAATTTCAACACTGATAGTGTAGCTGCAACCGTAAAAGCGGCTGATTTGGGTGGTGCTACTTTTGTGGATATTGCTGCTGATGTGGATTTGGTGAAATTAGCTAAAAGCTTGACTAAATTACCTGTTTGTGTGTCTGCGGTTGAACCTGAGAAGTTTGTCACTGCTGTGGCTGCTGGTGCTGATTTAATTGAAATTGGTAATTTCGATTCTTTCTACGCCCAAGGACGCAGATTTGAAGCGGCTGAAGTTTTAGAACTAACTCGCCAAACTCACGCCTTGCTGCCTGAAATTACCCTATCTGTGACTGTTCCCCATATCCTCACCTTAGACCAACAGGTACAACTAGCTGAGGATTTGGTGAAAGCAGGTGCTGATATTATTCAAACTGAAGGCGGTACTAGCAGCAATCCTATTCACCCCGGTACTTTGGGTTTAATTGAAAAAGCTGCTCCTACTTTAGCCGCAGCTTATGAAATTGCCCGTGTGGTTTCTGTGCCTGTACTGTGTGCTTCTGGTATTTCTAATGTTACTGCACCTTTAGCGATCGCCTCCGGTGCGGCTGGTGTTGGTGTCGGTTCTGCTATCAACCAACTCAACAGTGAAGTAGCGATGATTGCTGCTGTCCGTAGTTTAGTAGAAGCTTTGGCTACTGCAAATACCAGAACATTTGCGTAAAAGGCAAAATTACAAACTAAGCTAATTACAGCTTAATTTTATTCAATGCAGTGCGTTACTTTTTACTAACGCACTCTACATAATTACAAAGTGTCTAAATCAATTCCTTTTGCTTGTAATTTGGCTAATAATTCCTGATATTGCCCAATAGCGACTTCTTTTTCT
Organism: Cuspidothrix sp.; assembly: GCA_046080565.1. Lineage (GTDB taxonomy): Bacteria > Cyanobacteriota > Cyanobacteriia > Cyanobacteriales > Nostocaceae > Cuspidothrix. Next base: position 3,396 of record JBJTUF010000046.1, read on the forward strand.
TGACGTTCTTGATCTGCACGCTGGCGTTCTTGTTCAGCGCGTTGTCTTTCTTGTTCAGCACGTTGTCTTTCTTGTTTAGCTACTTGATTAAGTTCCACAGTTGTGAGAAATTTTCTGCCATCAGGATAATAAATTTCTAAATTATCAGGTGTAAGTTGAAAACGTATTCCCAGTCTTGGACTTACCCAACCATTAATATTTTCAACTACTGTAAAAGCATCTTCAGTGAGTATAAATCCAGATAATTCTAAAGTATCAGGATCATAAATATAATATTCTTCTACGCCATGACGTTGATAAAAAAGGGATTTATTAATCATCTGGGGAGTGCGATTTCCTGGAGATAAAATTTCAAAAGCTACCTGGGGAGGAATATTATTTTCTTTCCATTGTTGATAAGAACCTCTATCTCCTTTCGGTCTACCAAACACTACCATTACATCAGGTGCTTGACAAGTTTTGACGCTTCCCTCCACAGGATACCAAAGTAAATCTCCAGCAATAAATACATCATCTTTTGATGCAAATAATATTTCTAAATTTTCTTTAATTTTAACAATCCATTGATATTGTTTGGTATTATCTGCCATTGGTTGACCATCACTGTCAGGGTAGATGATTTCTGGTGTAGTTTCTGGTGCTAATTGCTGTACCATAGTGGACATCTCCTATCGGGATAGATTCCTATGCTGTATTAATTATAGAGTAATCCAGAGGTTCAGATCCCCGAATTATTGAACGCAGATAAACGCCAATCAACGCAGATAATAAAAGATATTGAAGAGGTTTGGGTAAGGTAGTTGGGGTGCATTTATCACACCCCAAAAATCATTCAGGATAAACAATTTTTCAAAGTATCAATCACCTTATCTTGTTGTTTTTGCTCCAATTCTGGGAACATGGGTAAAGATAAAACTTCATGACAAGCTTGTTCTGCTACTGGTAATTGTCCAGGCTGATAGCCGAGATTTTTATAGACTGGCTGCAAATGTAAGGGTAAGGGATAGTAAATCATGGAATTTACACCCTGTTCCTGCATTTGGGTTTTGACGAAATCTCGATATTTACCACTTGCACCATTGCGCCTTTCTCCAGAGATGCGAATGGTATATTGATTCCAGACACCAACACCACCAGGAAATTCTTGAGGAACAATGATATCGGGAACTTGGCTGAGGTGTTGGTAATAATAATCGGCTATTTGCTTGCGTCTAGAGTTCCAAATATCCAAATAACGGAGTTTGATTTGCAATATTACGGCTTGGATAGCATCTAAGCGACTGTTGACACCGATTTCTTCATGAATATATCTAGTTTTACTACCATGTTCTCGCAAAACTCGTAATTGGGTAGCGATCGCTGGATCATTTGTGGTAATTGCCCCACCATCACCGCAACCACCGAGATTTTTGGTAGGGTAGAAACTAAAGCAACCAATATGTCCCATACTGCCAACTTTTTTATTATCCCAAGTTGCACCGGTAGCTTGAGCGCAATCTTCAATTACGACTAAATTGTGAGATTTGGCAATCTCCATTAATCCTGTCATATCTACAGGTAAACCAAATAAATGGACGGGAATAACTGCTTTTGTTTTAGGTGTGATTGCTGCTTCTATTTGCTCTACATCTAAATTAAATGTAGTTACATCAATATCTACAAAAACTGGTATTGCTCCTACGGCGCTAATAACTTCTGTTGTGGCAAAAAAAGTAAACGGTGTGGTGATAACTTCATCACCTGCACCAATTCCTAAAGCCCGTAATGCTAAAAATAGGGCATCAGTCCCAGAGTTACAAGCTACACATTCACTGACACCATGATAAGCTGCAAACTGTTGTTCAAAATCTGTAATTGCTGGGCCGCCAATATAACGCCCAGAAGCAAGCACTTCTAAGACAGCAGCACTTACTTCTGCTTCAATGGTGGCATATTGTTGTTTAATATCAAAGGCGGGAATGGAATTTACACTTTTAATCATGAGTTTTTATTTTAGTTGTCAGTAGAAGTTTAAATCGTTCTCGGAGGTAGATAAATTATGCCAGAGCTAATTAAATTAGATATGGTAGATTTGGCTTTAGCTATTGGGTTAATGGCTGTTGCCATGGGAATATCAGCGTGGGAACAATTAGGACTAGAATTAAATTTAACCGTAGCTACTGGTAGAACTATCCTCCAACTACTTGTACTAGGATACATTTTTGACTTCATTCTTGCCGTTAACAATGTTTGGGCAGTAGTGGGAATTTTAGCAATAATTTTGGCAATTACCGCAATTATTACTCGCAACCGCATTAGTCAAAAAATCCCTCAAGTGTTACCTTTGGTATGGATAGCAATTTTTGTCAGTACGTCTTTAACATTGCTTTATACTAACTTTCTCATTATTCAACCAGAAAAATGGTATGAACCGCGTTATATCATTCCTTTAGCTGGGATCTTGCTGGGTAATGCTATGAATGCAGCGACAATAGCTGGAGAACGTCTTGTTAGTGCTATCAACCGATTTCCTACGGAAATAGAAACCCATTTAAGTTTGGGTGCAACTCCTCAACAAGCGATTAAACCCTATCGCCAAGAAGCCATTCGCGCTGCCTTTCTTCCTACTTTAAACCAAATGATGTTGGTTGCTATGGCGACAATACCCACTTTTACCAATGGACAATTATTAGCTGGAGTTCCCCCTTTAGAGGCTGTATCCTACGAAATTTTAATTATTTTTATGGTGGCTGTCAGTAATTTATTAACAACTATTTTAATTACTAAAGGTTTATGTCGGCAATTTTTTAATGATGCGATGCAGTTGGTCAGGTAATAAGAACTTGTCTGAATCAGGCCAGGATTAAAGGATGAACAGGATAAAGAACTGCACCATCTCGGCGACCTGTGAAAATTGTACAAGATCCAGATGTTATTTCCTTTTATCAAGTAGATTTGGTTGAGGAAACGAAACCCAAAAATTGTATCAAATTTTCATGAAACAATGATCAACGTGCTTCCCTGAGCAAAATTTACTGAATACTTTGGAAATAAAAATCCCTTTACCCTGTCCCTAAAAATTATTGACAAATTTCCCGTAATGTGTTCGTGAAATTGGGATAAGATATAGCTGCGGCTTCGGCGCGGTGAATGGTGGTTGTACCGGTGGCGTTGAGAGCAGCGATCGCTAAACTCATGGCAATGCGATGATCTGTATGGCTATCTACTTCCGCACCGACTAAGGGAGTACCGCCAGTAATTTCCATTCCGTCGGGTAATTCGGTGATTTTTGCACCCATTTTATTGAGTTGTTGCGCCATTACGGTAATGCGATCGCTCTCTTTAACTCTCAACTCCTCCGCATCTCTGATAATGGTTGTCCCTTGTGCAAACGCCGCCGCAACTGCCAAAATCGGAATTTCATCAATTAATCTAGGAATAATATCACCAGCGATGGTACAGCTTTTTAAGCCGCCAGAACGGACACGGATATCTGCAACCGGTTCTCCGGCAACTTCGCGCTGGTTTTCTAGTTGAATATCTGCGCCCATCAATGCCAAAGCTTCTAAAATCCCTGTACGGGTAGGGTTAACACCGACATTTTCCACTACCAACTCTGAACCGGGAACGATCGCCCCCGCAACTAACCAAAAAGCGGCTGAACTGATATCACCGGGAACAATTACGGTTTGTCCGCAGAGTTTCGCCCCACCTGTAATGGTAACGCTGTTTGTGTCTGGATCTATACTTAATTCTGCCCCATAAGCCCTTAACATTCGTTCACTGTGATCCCGTGATAAAGCAGGTTCAGTGACAGTGGTTTGTCCTTCGGTGTTTAAACCCGCCAGGAGGATACAGGATTTAACTTGAGCCGAAGCGATGGGAGAATGATAATGAATGGGTTGGAGGGCTTGTCCTTGAATGGCTAGAGGTGCTAAGGTGTTGCCTTTGCGTCCCCAAATTTGCGCCCCCATTTGTTGGAGTGGTTTGACAACGCGGGACATGGGACGCGATCGCAAAGAACCATCACCCGTCACCGTGAAAAATCGCCCTGGATGGGATGCTAACAACCCCAACATCAACCGCATCGTTGTTCCAGAATTACCAGCATCTAAGACGTTTAAAGGTTCTTGAAAATTGCCTAAACCGATACCTTTAACTGTGACTAATTCTGTATTTAATTCCGAAATTTCCGCACCTAACGCCCGAAAACAGGCCGCAGTGCTACGGGGATCTTCCCCTAACAGCAGTCCTTGAATTTGAGTTTCCCCTTGTGCGATCGCCCCCAACATCAAAGCGCGATGGGAAATAGATTTATCTCCAGGTACACGGATACGTCCTTGTAAAGATACTCCAGCACCAGGACGCTGAATAATTAAGTGATCAGAAGAGTTTGCTTGAGTCTCTAAGGTAATAATAACAGCCGACATTAGGATACGTTTTTAAATAAATGCAATTTAGTATCCTACCGCTTTTTGGCAACAATCGGATCATAAGGGTATGATTTTATGATCATATATTGCTCACACTGCTTGACGAATATCTTCCCAGTCTTGTACTGTCATTTCCGTAGCTTCTCCAGAATTTAATCCTTGTAAAAGCATGGTTTGTAGTTGTTCTTTTGCTTTTTTCATCAGGTAATTTTAGTGAATGTTGTTTCTATATTATGATCTTGATTTGTAATTAACTACTAAAATATTAATACTATCAACTTTTCATCTCCCTAGCACCATGACCACCATCAAAGAACAACTAATTGCAGCTATAGAAAACACTCCAGAAGCGATACTGGAAAAAACCCTAGACTATCTGGAATATCTCAAAATAAAAACAAGTACCTCCACCATCAAATCAAGTAATATTTCTGTAGAAGATGGAGAACCAATATTACGCGGATCTAAAGCCAAGGACTTGCTTAAATTTGCTGGAACTTGGCAAGGTGACGACTTTGAGAAATGTCTCCAGCTTGTTTATGATACCCGATCTGAAGCAAAATTCTAATGTATCTTTTAGACACTAATCACCGTAGTCGCATCATTTTTGGTGACACTCATCTTATCCAACAGCTAGAACTCCACAGCGAAGCGGGCGTTGCTACCAGCGTTATTGTTCGTGGAGAACTACTTTATATGGCTGCTAAATCTCAGCAAACAGCCGCTAATATTCAACAGGTGAAAGATTTTCTCAACACAATAG
>JBJTUF010000047.1:0-12602 GCA_046080565.1 Cuspidothrix sp.
TTATTGAGAATACATCTGAATCAACTTTCCTATCTAAAATTTGTTTTTTTATAGATAAATGTATTTTTTTAATCTTTATTCATAAATTCACCTCCGTAATAACCGCTTGTGACACTTAAGGGTGCGGAATGTGGGTTTAAACATATAAGAGGTCTAATTAAAAGACATTACCAATGATGATCATTATCATTAATTGGGAATAACCGTCCCCTTTTAATAACTCAAACTTTCTTTAGAAATAGCAAAAGTTTCGCTGATAATTTCTGATGCTAATTGATCAGATTTCAGCAATGGATACACTCTATGACCATTATGATGCTCTAAAGATGAAAACGACTGAGATTGTGCATATATTCCCAAGGAAACACTAGGTAAATAGGTAATATTGTAATTTACCGTATTGGCAGAAGTTACTGAAGAAAAAGACAAATTAAACAAGCTGTGTAAAGGTAATTTATACAATTCTCGATGGGGAATTAAAATAATTGTATCTACACCTTCTAATTCTTGAATAATTGTGGAAATATTCAAAATTTCTTGCAATGGTAACAGCTTGGATATTGTTGCTGATTTTTGCCAATCAGTTAACCAATGTTCAAATTCAACTAAGCGTTTGACTCCTTCGGGAATTGCTTCTGGATCTTGTATGGGTGTCAACAGGAGAATGGGTGATGGTGCTTGATCTTTGATAATAAATGTGTGTAAAGCGGCTGGACTCAGATGCCAATAAATTATCGCTGTTCCGGGATTAAGTAGTTGTTGAATAGAGTTATAATTTCTCGATAACAGTTGATAATTGAAGTCTGGCATTAACCACTGTAAGCAATTATTTTTACCTTGTTCGGCAATTTCCCAAGCTTCTACTATATCTCCTGTATTTACAGCTAAATCCACTGCTAACTGTCCCAAACCTGCGAATTTTAAAACTAATTGTTTTTTGTTTTCATCAGTGCGGGCGGGATTATTAACTAATTGTTGTAATAATTCAATTCCCCATTTTTGTAATTCTTGGGCAGCAGTTGTTTCACCTAAACAAATTAGGGTTTTAGTTAGAGATTGTAAAATTTCTAGATGTAATTCGGGGAAATCTTCTGGTGTGAGAGTGGATAGTGCTTGTTGGTATTCAGTTATGGCATGATGCCAATAATTACGAGGTGAGGGTTCTTTTTTGCTTTGTTCGTAGTAAGTATTACCCAGTGCTATATGTAATCTCCCCCAACCTTCTGGCTGGGCATCTGGACGTAGATGCTTTAAACCTTCTTGATAAGTGGCTAATTTACCTGCATAGCCGGCTAAATTCAGGTCTGGGTTAGATTGAGAAATGCTACTAATTACAATTAGTGAGGATTGCTGGGGGGTGAGATGTGCGACGGCTGCACCACGACCTAACCAAGCTTCCCAGTAATCTAGTTTAATTTGTAAAGCACTGTCATAACAGGAGATAGATTCGGCGAAACGCTCTAAATAAAATAGGGCTACGGCTTGGTTATACCATGCTGGGTGGAAATCAGGTTTGATGGCGATCGCTTGTTGATAGGAAATGATCGCATCTTCCCGACAACCGAGATTTTCAAAGGACACACCCCGGTTATACCAAGCTAGATAAAATTCCGGTTGAATGGCCAGGGCTTGATCCCAGGATTCAATTGCTGCGGACCATTGTTTTAAATTAAATAGCACTACACCGCGATCAATCCAGACTTCATGATAGTTAGGTTCTATAGCCACGGCTTGATCATAACTAGCGATCGCCTCTGCATATTGTTCACATACAGCTAAAGCGATACCTCGATAATACCAGGTTTGGGGGTCTTGGGGTTCAAGATTCAGGGCTTGATCATAGCTAGAAATTGCTTCTATGACTAAACCTAACTTGAGTAAAGCTAAACCCTTACTAAACAAAGCCTCCGGGTAGTTGGGTTTAATGGCGATCGCGTGATCAAAAGATGCGATCGCCCCCTCAAAATCTCCCAATTCCCCCAAAATACCGCCCCGACTATACCAAACCTTATATAAATTTGGTTTCAGCGCCAGAGTTTGGTCATAAGCTGCGATCGCCTCTGGAAATCTTTCCAAATAAAACAGAGTTAAACCCTGATTCAGCCAATACTGATATTCTTCCGGTTCTAATTCACTTGCACGTTCATACAAAGCTAAAGCAGATAATAAATCTCCTGCCTTAGCCTGCTGTAACCCTTGGTAAAATAAAGCTTGCGCCTGATTAACAACAACTATGCCAAATGACTCTTGAGGAACAATTTCATTGTCACGAATTGCCAACTCAGAAGCCAACTGCTGCGCCAGACTCGTACTTTGCTCCAACCGTACTACCAATTCATCTAAAGTAGATCCTAACTGTGGTTCAACATTGACCAAAGACTGATTCGAGCTTTCATCCCGGAGTGCGAGAGAATCTGCAACTGCTTTCTTCACCTGCTGGGGCAGATCCTCAACTGCATACTCATAACTTTGATAGTCATTTTCTGATAATTGATGAACAGGATGAATATTTTTCTCTATATTCTCAACAATATCTTCAGGTAAAGACTGATTACTTATCCCTATAGACTCACCCGTTAACAGATCCTCAATCATCTGGGATGCCGATGGAGTAATCACAGGATATGCTGGTTGATATTCCCAGAGTTCTTCACCAAATTGGCGAATTAATTCTTGCCCCGGACTATCTAATTCCTCTTGTGTGGGTATGGCAATTTCTATTTCCTGTGACTCTTGCTGACGGTCATCCTCTTGATTAAGATTGCGCCGCAATAGCTGAATGCCAATATCGTAAGCCAGATTACTAATGTCACCAATACCTAACTCACCCAATTGCACCAGACGTTTAGCCAAGGGATAATTGGGCGCTGGGGAAGCGAGTAATTTGTCACCAAATCCCAACAACCAATCTATCCAACGGTCAATAGTAATTCGCGGTTCCATCCGCTGCAAATACTTTAACGCCCACTGTTGTCCTCGCGCTTGATGTACTCCCTCTAGAAGTTCATTAAACAAGAACTCTAGATCCGCATTCGTGAGTTCTGGTGGCTGATCTGCCACCAAATGCTCTTGACTAGGTTGGGGATCAATGATCCCCATACTGTCAAAGAGGTAATGTAAAAATCTGTTAAGCCACTGCAAGAGCCACCTGAACATCTGCCAATTTGTTGGATTTCCTTTCTCCTAGATTGTAGCTATCGTTGTGTCAAAAAAATTATTAATTACCGAATTCAATCAAAAATTTCCTTTTACTCTTGTATAAATACTGATAGCTACTTTAAATGAATAATACTTACTCATGGGTTGGTTATGAGCAGTATGGGTGAGAGATGATTCTCATATCATTATTGATCTATATCGCTCCTGGGCAATTCATCTGAGGATTCACTTGTTTCATTATACTGGTTAACTAAGACTTGAATAATCTCTTCTGGATTATCTGTTTCCATGCCTAGCTGTTGGGCAATTTGTTGACGAAGAGTTTGATCTTGCTCCAACATCATCAATAATTCATCTAAAGTAACAGTTTTATATTCTCCTTCTGGTAAATTTTCCTCAGTTGTCACAGGAGGAGGATTCTGGATTGCATTATCTGGCCCGCTATATTCCCAAATTGGCTGTCCAGGATTGCGCGTGATTAATTTCATGCCGATATCGTAGGCGAGGGTACTAATTTCTCCCACTTCCAACTCACCCAGTTGCACTAATCTCATGGCTAATTCATTATGGGGTTTTGAGGATGCTAATAACCTGTCTCCAAACTGAGTGAGCCATTGTAACCAACGTTCTATACTGACCCGATGCTCAAGATTATGTAGCCATTTTTGCGCCCACGCCTGTCCTTTGGCTTGATGAACCCCTTCTAACAGTTCTGTAAAAAGAAATTCTAAATCTGCATCACTCAAAGGTGGGGCGGCTGGTTGTGGCATTTGTTCTCTAGCTGGGGTGGAATTACGTTTATTACCAAACAAACGCTGAAAAAAGTTTTTAAGCCATTGAATAAGCCGCTTGAGCATTTGATGCACCATTAATGTTGCTTTTTCAAATTTTAACGATTCAAGTGACTTCAGAGTACGAAATTAAAAATTAAAAAATCAGATTTGTGGTGACTTTTTCCTGGTACTATAATTAGAGTTCAGATGTACTATTCTATCGTTCTCAGAAAAATTACCATCACTTGTTAAAATGTTGAGGAGGTAAAAGGAAACCACCTTAATAAAAATGGCATTGAAGCAAGGACGCTCTGTATTTAGTGCCACTATTACTCGATACAATTCTTTTTTTATAGGACTTACGCATTTTAACGAAATGTAGGGGTTTGAGACTGCTTCCTTACGTCGCAATGACAGTATTTGAAGTAGGTTTTGCGTAAGTTTGGTTTTAAGCTCGGCTTTATTTAAACCCAGAACTAAAGTTTTTATTTATACTTCTTTGCTCCTGCCTTCTGCCCTCTCCCCCCTACCTTCTTTGTAAAACCCTGAATTCACTTGGGATATAAGGATTTAACGCTTTCCATGTCTTACGAACCCCTGCACCATAAGTATCGGCCAAAAAGCTTTGCTGAACTGGTGGGTCAAGAGGCGATCGCTACTACCCTCACTAATGCCATTCTGTCAGCGAAAATCGCCCCTGCCTATTTGTTCACTGGCCCTAGAGGTACAGGTAAAACTTCTAGTGCGAGAATTCTTGCTAAATCCTTAAATTGTCTCCAAGGTGGTCAACCAACACCTCAACCCTGTGGTGTTTGTGAAATCTGTCAGAGTATTACCAAAGGCTATTCGACAGATGTAATTGAAATTGACGCTGCTAGTAATACCGGTGTAGATAATATCCGGGAACTAATTGAAAGGGCGCAGTTTGCCCCCATGCAGTGTCGCTATAAAGTTTATGTGATTGATGAATGCCATATGTTAAGTACCGCAGCGTTCAATGCGTTACTTAAAACCCTGGAAGAACCACCTAAACACGTGGTTTTCGTGCTGGCGACAACAGACCCCCAAAGGGTATTACCAACAATTATTTCCCGTTGTCAAAGGTTTGATTTTCGCCGCATTCAGTTAGAGGCAATGGTGCAGCATTTAACTAATATTGCTGCCAAGGAAAATATTAATATTACCCATGATTCTCTTACCCTGGTGGGACAAATTTCCCAAGGGGGATTAAGAGATGCAGAAAGTCTATTGGATCAACTAGCCTTGGTTACAGGAGAAGTCACACCAGATAAGGTGTGGGACTTGGTAGGTTCAGTCAGCGAGAAAGATTTATTTGGACTATTGGAAGCGATCGCTCAAGATCAGGCAGAAATAGTTCTCGATACTACCCGCAAAATCCTAGATCGGGGAAGAGAACCCCTAATTATTCTCCAAAACCTCGCTGCTTTTTACCGAGATTTTCTCATTGCCAAAACCGCCCCCAATCGTCAAGATTTAGTTACTTGCACTCAGTCAACCTGGACATCATTGGTTAGCTTTGCTCAAAAATTTGATACCACTACGATTTTACGAGGACAACAACACCTCAGAACCGCAGAAGTACAACTGAAAAACTCCACTCAACCCCGGTTATGGTTAGAGGTAACATTACTGGGATTATTACCAAGTGCCAATATTCCTATTCAAACTGGAAATATTTCCCCACCAACTCAAACAAATTCTGTTACCCCTGTTTATCACCAAACTGCTGCACCTCCTCCAGCATATCCACCTGCTTATATCCCACCATCACCTACTCCAGAACCCATATCTCCACCACCAGCTACACCTACCTATCCCCAAGCTGCACCAGTACAACCAGTAGTAGATGGTTCACAATCTGATTTAACTCAACTTTGGCAACAAGTCCGAGGACAGATTCAACAGCTACCCACACAAGCATTATTGGGGCAAATGTGCCATTTAATAGAATTCAATGGGGCGATCGCTCGTATAGGAGTCAAACCAGCCTGGTATGACAAGGTAAACTCCTATCTCCCTATGATCATCACAGCCTTTAGGCAAACCTTTCAGCGAGAAATTCAAGTACATCTAGAAAAAGCCGCCTCTGGAAATACCAGTGCAACCAGAAGAAACCCACCTCCACAAAATTCTACCCCCGTTCCCCAACCAGCACCCCAACCAATACCCCAACCAATACCCCAACCAGCACCTCAACCAATACCTCAACCAGCACCCCAACCAGCACCCCAACCAGTACAAAATCAGCCTGTTATCACGAATACACCAGCAGTACAAACTGTTACTGCACCACCACCGCCATCATCCTCATCCAACTGGGATCAAGATAGTGTAATTAAAGCCGCAGAAAGTTTAGCTAGATTCTTTTCTGGAGAAATAATCCGTATTAATGATGATAGTTTCCAGCTATCTGATGCTGTCACAGATCATGAAGCACCGGAAATATATGAATCCTATGTTGATGACGAATATAATTAAACAATTGCCCCGTCAACAGTCAACCATCAAAGGTATCTATTTATCATCTTCTGCACGTAAGAGCTTACGATAAAAAGGTTTAGAAAAATCAGTAATCCGATATCGTTTGTAGTTTTCCATCAATTCAATTAAAAAACTAATAAATTCATAACTAGCCATCATTACTTCATAGGTTAGGTCAGAATTAGCTTCAAACTGCATCCGGCATCGGGTTAGGTCTGATGGTAAGGTAGCAACATTCCAAGTAGCAACGAAGGGAATGTTATCACTAGCCTCTATTTTCCGGTCTCCCTCCAAAACACCTTTTTGATAAAGACTAATAGCATAGGGTAACAAATTTCGCTTAGTCCCCTGAATATAGGGTTGATACAAAGTAGTTTGTTGTTGATTTGCAGGTTGGAGTTGATCAAAAGAGGGATTAGCAGCCATAATTATTGATTCCTTAATTTCTAATAAAAATTAGTGCTTTTCTAGTGTTTGTCAAAAGTATTACCTAGTACAAGCCATTTATTGCTTACTTTTGTTGAAGATTGTGTATGTAAAATGTAAGGATTCAGCTATCAGCCCTCATCAGTCAGGTAAAACTGCTTCTTGGACTAAGTTGAAAGGATTTTTTAAGGAAACTGATCTGAAAATGAATTTCGAGTTTTGCACTGAAAATACTCATAAATTCTAGATTACAGCATATTTCATATCAGTGAGGTACAAACTGAAATCATAAAACCCTTGTGGAACAGGCATCCTGCCTGTTAAATTTGTACCTCATAACATCGGGAAGTGCTGTATCGTTGATTACTGATTACTTACTGGTCAATGCTTACCTACTATAAAATAGCATTCTCATCTGAGAAATATGAAATATTGAGAGAAAAAGAATACAATTTAGATGTGTAATAACATATCACCAATCATACAATTTACAGATTCAATTTCTGCTTGTCGAGTTCCATCCGGTTGATGAGTTAAACCAATAGTTAAATAACTCTCTGGCTTGTACGGCATTCTTTCTGACCATTCAATAGCCACAATACCCGGTATTACTTCTATTCCTTCCCAGTAACTTTCTAGGTTCAAACCAGTCACCTCTTCAGGTTCAAGACGGTATAAATCCAAGTGATAAAGAGCGACACGTCCTTCTGTATACTCATTAATCAGTGTAAAAGTAGGACTAACAATAGAGTCAATGATTCCTAAACCTTTACCAATCCCTTGTACTAGGGTAGTTTTACCAGCACCTAAATCACCTTGTAATAAAATTACACTGTTTGCACTTAACGTTTCCCCAAGGATAATACCTAATTGCTGTGTTGCTTGTGTGTCTGGAAGAAGAATTTTCATTAGTAATTGGTAATTGGTAATTGAGAAAACAATATTCTCCCCTGCTCCCCTGCTCCCCTACCTCCCCTCTGCCCTTATTTCCCGTGATGGGCTGCACTGTACCACTTTAATAAAACCTTAGCTAGTTTTTGGGGGTCGTGACGAACTGCGCCATTTTCATCTTCAAATAAAATATTAGCCGGAACTATTCGCCGTCTTAATTGAGTGACAGCTTCTCGATCTAAAAATACTGGATGGGCATTTTGTTGGGCATAACGGATTAGTGCTTGGGCTGAGGGCGTTTTTTTATGAACTAATACCGCATCAAATAATCTTCTATTACCGCAAGCCCTATCTATGGCTTGAATATGTTCAGAAACACTATATCCATCTGTTTCTCCTGGTTGGGTCATAATATTGCAGATATAAATGCGCGGAACTTTGGTAGCAGCGATCGCATCAGCAATTTCTTGAACTAACAAATTAGGAATTAAGCTGGTGTAAAGACTACCTGGTCCAATAATAATGTAATCAGCTTCTTTAATGGTCTTAATTGCGGCGGGTAATGCTGGTGGATTTTCAGGAATACAGCCAATTTTGGCAATTTTTCCCCCAGCTTTAGGAATACTAGACTCACCCTCAATGCGTCGGCCATCGGTCAATTCTGCCCAGAGACGGACATCACTAAGGGTCGCGGGTAAAACTTGTCCTCTCACAGCTAATACCTTAGAACTAGCCGCTACAGCCTGTTCTAAATCGCCAGTAATATCACTCATAGCAGTTAAAAACAGATTACCAAAACTGTGGCCTGTTAAGCCATCCCCTGCCCGAAAGCGATATTGAAATAACTCTGTGAGTAATTTTTCTTCATCTGCTAGTGCTGCTAAACAATTGCGGATATCTCCTGGTGGCAAAACTCCAAATTCTTCCCGCAATCTCCCAGAAGAACCCCCATCATCAGCAACGGTGACAATGGCACTAATATTAGCACTGTAGGTTTTTAAGCCTCTAAGTAGTGTGGAAAGTCCAGTTCCTCCACCAATAACCACTATTTTGGGGCCTCGGTATAAACGACGATGTGCTAAAAGAACATCTATCAATTCTTCTTCATCCCCTCCTGGTCTTAGCACTTCAGTAATTGAACCAACTGTCCGAGATTGTCCCCATAGGACTAGGAGAACGCCACATAGCAGAAGTAAGGGACCACTGATATAGTTGGGTAAAATATCCGCAAGAAATCCTAAAAGCCCTTTGAGGAACTCTAATATCCAAAAAATAGGGGTTAGCTTGACCCAAATTGCTAAACCCAAACTTGCCAATACCACACCCCCAACTGTGATCAGTAACCAGCGTTTTACGGATAATCCTGGAGATAACCATTTAAACCATTGGTTGACCCGGTAGGATGTACGACTGTGGGACTCTAGTTGCAGGGAATTAATGGCCTGTTTCAAAAAACCGATGAACATACCTAATAGGGAACGTTGGTACAAACAATATTTAACAGAAACTTGACATCACTTGCCCTAAAGACTAGCAGGAAACTATAAGATTTATTGATTCCTTTATATTTTAGAGAGCAGAGGTGCAGGGGAGCAGGGGAGCAGGGGTGCAGGGGAGCGGGGGAGCGGAGGTGCAGGGGAGCGGGGGAAGTAATTACCAATTACCAATTACCAATTACCAATTACCAATTACCAATTACCAATTACCAATTACCAATTACCTCAGTGATTGAGCATTTTATGAAAAAACGTATTTTAGGAATAGATCCAGGACTAGCAACTGTGGGATTTGGGGCAATTAATTGGCAACAAAGTCAAACTAAAGGACAGGAGACAACTTTACAATTAGTTGATTTTGGTGTGATTAGCACCTCTGCCAAAATGGAAATGACTCAGCGATTATCTACTTTGTTTGACGATTTACACACTGTGATGGACGATATACAACCAGATTTGGTGGCGATCGAAAAACTATTTTTTTATCGCATGGCAAATACTATTATTGTCGCACAAGCTAGGGGTGTATTAATGTTAGTTTTGGGACAGCGCAAGCTGCCTTATGTGGAATTTGCACCTCCTCAAATTAAGCAAGCTCTAACTAATTATGGTAAAGCAGATAAATCGGAAGTACAAGAGGCAGTGATGCGAGAGTTAGATTTAGATGAAATTCCTAAGCCAGATGATGCGGCGGATGCTTTAGCAGTGGCTTTAACTGCTGCGTTTCAGTTGTGAAAAGGAAATAACTTTACAGATAAACTTTAGCAGTTTTCTGAAATCTTGTTTAACAATTTAATTTTTGTCCCGTTGATCTCAGTTTTTCCCTCTTGACTTAATTTATAAAAAGCACGAGAAAGAGTTTCGGGAACTGTCCCCAATAAAGCAGCCAATTGTGCTTTTGGTAAATCAATTTCTACAATATTACCATTACGTTGCTCATCTAATATGTTTTGAAATATTGGTATTTTTTGGAGGAATTGTTTAACTTCTAAAATTGGTTCAGTATTACTCATCTGTTTTTGAATATAGGCTTCATCTTTAATTATGAAGTAATATCACTGGCAAAATTGCGTTCATTATTCTGCTGATGATTGAAAATATTGGCAATTACAGAGAATCATTACGTTGAATTGACAAAAACACCGTGAATGTACTAGAAATTAAATACTTCATGTATCTAGAGGTAGATGGTGCGAAGTCCTCAATGGCTAACTCTATTGTTAAGTTTAGCACTGGCTACAACACCCCAGTTAGCAAACGCCCAAACCAATATTGAGCAGTTATTTCAACAAGGAAATGCTGCCCAAAGTGCTGGTAAATACTCACAAGCTGAGGAGATTTGGCGTAGGGTTCTGCAACTTGACCCTAACAATGCCGGTGCTTACAACAATCTAGGTCTTGCACTGAGTAACCAGAAAAAACTAGATGAAGCGATCGCCGCATATCGACAAGCCATCCAACTCAATCCTAACTATGCCTATGCTTACAATGGTTTAGGCAATACGCTGTATGACCAGAAAAAACTAGAGGAAGCGATCGCTGCATATCAAAAAGCCATCCAACTTGACCCTAACGATGCCTATCCTTACAACGGTTTAGGCAATGCACTGAGTGACCAGAAAAAACTAGATGATGCGATCGCTGCATATCGAAAAGCCATCCAACTCGACCCTGACTTTGCCTATGCTTACAACAATCTCGGCATTGCGCTGTCTGACCAGGAAAAACTAGATGAAGCGATCGCCGCATATCGAAAAGTCATCCAACTTGACTCTAACTATGCCTATCCTTACAACGGTTTAGGCTTAGTTTACCAAGAACAAGGGAAGTTACAAGAAGCGACTGAACAATTTAAAAAATCAATAGCCTTAGATTCTAATTTTGTCTCTGCCCAAAACAATCTTAAAGAAGCAGAACGCTTGTTAGCATTGCAAAAAAATCCACCTGTTTCTAGAAATACTCTGTTTTTCTGTGCCTTGAATAATGGTATACCAACCACAATAATTCGGAATCCACGAGGAAATGTTCCTCTAATCGTTTGGAATTCTAATGATTTCACCAGCCCTGAATATACACCTAAGCAACGTTGTCAAGAGGTATCAGCCAGATTTGAAAAATTTTATCTAACCGGTACTTTAAACTATTTGACGGCAGGGATAATCAATGGTCAACCAGTAGTGTGTAGTAGTGCTGTATTCGGCCAATGTACAGCCGATCAGGTGTTATTTACTCTCAAAGAAAAAACCGACGCTGATAGAATAACACAACAGCTAAGTGATATTTATATTGGTAGATCAGGATCTCCAGTATCTGAAAAAATTCCACTCTTACCTGTAGTAGACGATCGCCAATGGTTGCCCAGTCCCCAAGAAGAACCTTTAGTTGGTGTATTGAGGTCTGTAGTGCGGATAATTGCCCAAATACCCACTGGCAGCAATATTGGTACTGGCTGGGTAGTAAAACGCGAAGGCAACACAGCCTGGATTATTACCAATCGTCACGTTGTCACAGATGCCCAACGCAATAGCAGCAAAAGCGACAAAATAGAATTGGAATTTTTTAGTCAACCCCCTCCTGGTAAATTTCCCCCTCGATATCCTGCCCGTATTCTTCAAATCACAGATGCAAATAACCCCTTAGATTTAGCCTTACTGGAAGTCACAGATATTCCTGAAGATATTCAACCCTTGCCAATGTCTGCGGCTAAAGTCCCTCGAACGACACCAGTTATCGCTATTGGACACCCCAGTAATGGTGGTGACTGGACTACTGCTTCTGGTGAAATTAGTAATGTCATTTCTCAAGAAAACAAACTGCAAATTACAGCTACTCTTGCTGAAGGCAATTCTGGGGGACCAGTCATAGACAAAGAGAATAAGCAAGTTGTAGGAATCATCGTACAGATCACTGACACTTATCAAAAAAGACAGGATGCTGCCAAAACTAATCAAACTGAATCATTTACACCAGCTACAGGTGGCTTTGGTTTTGCCTATAGTATGGATGCAGTTAAAAAACAACTTCTGATATGGGGAATTCCTTAACTATGAAATATCAATTTCTACTTACCACTTTATTTATTTTTAGCGTTAGTACCCTACCAGTCCAAGCCTGTCCCTCTGGTAATTCTCAATCAACTAACTATATGCGTCGAGAAAATAACCGTTGTGAAGGCATTCAACCTAGAAATGTTCGTAGTGGCATTAGCTTAATTTCCCTGACAGGAGGACAAGATAGCTAGAAGCTAGAGAGAGCAAGCTTCATAGCTCTTTGCCCTTTGATGTAATCCTTCAACCGATAGCGGCTAAATTGCATTAATTCTTCTATAGTTTTTTGGAACATTTGATGTACCCCA